>JAGPDK010000201.1 GCA_018057605.1 Kofleriaceae bacterium
ACCGCATCATGGGCGAAAACGCTCAAGGTGGCTATTGTGAATACATTGCGGTGCCCCGGGTGAACATCGCGCCCTACCCTGCGCGACTCATTTTTACCGACGCTGCGGCCGGCATTTTGCCGTTTTTAACCGCCTGGCAGATGGTGGTAGAAAAAGCGCAGACCACCGTCAACGATACCGTGTTAGTGCATGGCGCAGGCTCCGGCATCGGCGTTGCTGCGATTCAGATCTGTAAATTGCTTGGTGCACGGGTCATTGCCACCGCCGGTTCCGACGAAAAACTGCAACGCGCCATCAGCCTGGGCGCCGACGAAGGTATCAACTATCAAACCAGCGATTTTGTATCGGCCTGCCGGTCCTTGACCAACAAGCGTGGCGTCGATGTCGTCATCGAACACATCGGCGGCGAGGTGTTCGAAAAAAGTATCAAAGCCGTGCGCAATGGCGGCCGCATCGTCACGTGCGGCGCAACTGCGGGCTTTGCCCCGGCCATCGATTTGCGTCATATCTTCTTTCGGCAAATCGAAATCTTGGGCTCCACCATGGGTAGCAAGGCCGCGCTGTTGACGGTACTTGACCTCATCGAGCAGGGACGCTTGTCGCCCGTGGTCGATCGGGTGTTTGACCTGCGCGACGCTGCCGCAGCGCACCAACATTTAGAGTCGCGTACCGCGTTTGGCAAAGTGGTGTTACGCGTTGGCGCAGCTACATGACGGCGGCACTGCAAATCACTGGCCTCGGCAAAGACTACGGCAGCCGCGTAGCGGTCGCCGCCGTCACGCTGTCCGTCGAGCGCGGCGAAGTATTTGGCTTACTCGGCCCCAACGGCGCTGGCAAAACCACTACCATTTCGATGAGCTGCGGCGTCACCACGCCGACCCGGGGTAGCGTCGCTATCTGCGGCATTGATGTACGCCGCGAGCCACATCGAGCCAAACGCAAACTCGGCTTGGTGCCGCAAGAGTTAGCTGTTTACGACAACCTAAGCGCGATCCAAAATCTAAGCTACTTCGGCGCCATCGCTGGCCTCGACAAAGCGCGCATGACCGAGCACCTCGCCTGGGCACTAGAAATCGCTGGCCTGAGTGACCGCGCCCACGAACCTTGCAAAAATTATTCGGGCGGCATGAAGCGCCGACTCAATTTGGCCTGCGGCATCGTCCACAAACCTGAGCTGCTGGTGCTCGACGAACCGACCGTCGGCGTTGATCCACAAAGCCGCAATCATATCTTCGCTGCGGTGCGTGAGTTAGCGCGCACTGGCATGAGCGTGGTTTACACCAGCCATTACATGGAAGAAGTTGAAGCACTGTGCGACCGCATTGCGATTATGGATGGTGGCCACATTGTGGCGGCCGGCCGCATTGTGGACTTGGTAGCCCAGCACGCTGGAGCCGGCGTCGAAATTGTGACCGCCACTGCCGACGGTAATGCAGTGGCAAACGTGGTCGCAGCGATATCCGGCGCTGGTGTTACCGTCGACGCCATACAACCAACCATCGTCCGTGTCGCTACGTTGCAAGACCTGGCCATGGTGCTCGCTGCCCTGCAAACCGCCGGCATAACACTGGAACGGGTAACGTCGCGCGATGCCAATTTAGAAACTGTGTTTCTTGCCCTCACCGGCAAAGCATTGCGAGACGAATAATGTTGTGGGCCGGCATCAAAAAAGACCTGGCGCTGTTGCTGCGTGATCGCGGTGCGTTGATCAGCATGTTTGTGTTGCCGTTGATCTTCATCGGTGTATTCGGTTCGATGTTTAAGTTTGGCCCTCAAGCCGGCGCTCCGCAAAAAATCGGCGTGTGGAGCGAACCTGGCGATGCACGCGGTGTCGCAATGCGCGCCTCGGTGGCAACAACGCCTGGCTTCACCGTCGTTGATATGGCCAGCGCCGATGCGGCGCGGGCCGCCGTCGCCGACCAACGCGTTGCAGCAGCACTAGTGATTCCGCGCGATTTTGCGCCGGCCCAAGGACGGCCAGTTGAACTTTCCATCGACGGCGCTGCACCTGTGCAAGTGCGTGGCCCGATCGAAGGAGCATTGATGGGCGCGGTGGTGCGCACGCTGATTCCCATGACGCCTGAACTTGCACGCAACTTGAGCCAGCCGTTGGTTGCCAAAACGCCGCCGCAATTGGCCAAGCCGCAAGAAAATCTTTCAGGCTTCCAAGTCAGCGTGCCAGGCAACGCTGTGCTGTTTGCATTTTTCATTGCGCTGACCGTAGCCATGTCTTTTTCCGAGGAGAAACGTACCGGCACGTGGCGGCGGCAACTCGCATCGCCGGTGTCGCGCGCTAGCATTTTGCTCGCAAAACTGGTGCCATTTTATCTTATTTCGTTACTGCAAATGGCGTTTCTGTTCGGGGTTGGCGCCGCAGCGTTTGGGATGCGGGTGTCAGGCAGTTTGCCTGCGTTTTTCGCGGTCATCGCCGCAACCTCACTGTGCGCGGTGTCGTTGGGCCTAGTGTTCGCTTCGTTTGGTGGTTCTGAAAAACAACTGGGCAGCATCGGCTCAGTTATTACCTTGGTCATGGGCCTCGTCGGCGGTTGCATGATTCCGCGTTTAATAATGCCGGAATTTTTCCGTACCGTAGGCAATGCAGTGCCCCAATCGTGGGCGCTCGACGGCTACTATGCGTTGCTGATCCGGACCGGCACTGGCTTTTCTCATGTCGCGCCACAGCTCGGAGCGCTGGTTGGGTTTGCCGCAGTATTTTGCATCATCGGTATTGCTCGGTTTCGGTTTGAGTAACCAGCTCCACGTCGGGACATCTGTCGATACGCGCGGCCGCTCACTCCACCAAACTCGGCAACTCGCAGGCAACGAGCCCACTGGCATCGCTGCGGCATTGCCACACGGCAGCGCTCGACGCCAACGTGAAGTTGCCGCGATGGTCCGCGGCGATCACCGCAACATGCGGCAGGGCCAGCGTCGCAATGCGCATCGATACCGCCGTGCGAATATTTATACCAACTAGATTTTTGCCATCCCACGCGGCCAAGCCCGCCGGCGTGCGACACAATGCGATTACCGGTGCCTGGAGCTGCGCCAGCGTGCGCAGCGTGCCGGTGGCGCGTTCGATTTCGACCACTTCATGAGCCTTGGTCGCCACGTACAAGCGCAGACTATCGGCGCTTGCAACGATCACCGTCCCGGCCAGCGGGTAGCGATGCTGCCCCCCGCCCGCATTACCTTCAACCACCGCATCATCGGCCAACGCCCACCACAGGCGCCGCCCGGCGTCGTGGGTAAGTCCGTGTAACGCGGTTCGCTCAACACTCGTTGGCATCGCTGCGTATTGTTCGATTACGACGGACACTTCCTCGCTATCCAACCTGCGCCAGACCTCACCGTGCGCCACCGCGCCGTGCTGCGAGCTAGCGCCATGCGGCAACCACCAGCGTTGCAAGATACTCGTCGTCGCATCGTTGCTGTCCGATTTTCGGACGATGTGGAGTTGCGGCTGCGACCACCACGGCCGTGGGGCACTCACCGCTTGGTCCTCACGCCTGCTGATCGAGCAAGTGCACCATGAGGTACGCTTCGGCGGTGCGCCGTGGCCCCGGGCTACCAGCCATCAAGCGAAAGTCCGCAGCCAATTGCCGGCGCTGATACGACCGGTACAACGCCATCGGATCGATTTCACGGGAATGCTCAAGCTCTTCGATCTGACGACCCAAAATTTGCGACGCCCACGCCGGCGTGGCGGCAACGATATTTTGCGCCCGCATCGCAGCGCGTAATTTCATTAGTTCTTCGTGCGTCATGTTGAACAAGAATTCTTCAAACGACGCGGTTTCGTCTTCACCCATGCCTTCGCGGCCAAAAAAGTCCAGCACGTCCGGGCTGCAGTCTTCACACACCAAGCGAAAGGTTTCGGTGGCACCCAGCAAGGTGCCACACGCACTGTTAATGCGATTGCGGGCATGCCACGCCGATTCGAGCAGCGGTGCAAAATCATCAATTTCCAAGGCCGCATCGTCCCAGATCGAGATCAATTGATCAGCGGCACGCCGCTTGGTGTGCAGCTCGACGTTCGGTTTGCGTAACAACGCCAGCAACAATTCTTCGACCAACAGCGTATAGATCGACTGCGCCAGTTCTTCGCGCAAATCGTGGCACATCGCCGCGCACTCCGGGACCTGCGGAGTTAAAGCGGCCGTTGATTTAACAAAGCCACGCAGAAAATTGATCTTGGTCAGCAAATACGTGCGCGACAACGTGGCCTTGAGCGGCAGCGCCAAATCACCCGAGAGACCATCAATACCGCACAGGTGGTCGATCAAGGTCTGCGCGGTGCGAGCTTCGCCACCCAGCGCAGTTGCAGCGCGCAGATGCCGCTGCCGATCCAACAAGCCTGCGACATTCTTGAGCTCGACAATCATGCCACGCAAAATTTCCGCGTCGGCCGGCTGTCGTGCAGCGACCGCGACCAACGCGCGATCAATGAGGTCTAACTCGCGACGATCGAGCACCGACGTCGGTGACTTGGGTAACGCGTGTGCCGAAACCGCCATTGGCTCCAAATCTACCACGGCGCCGGCGCCGGCGGTATCGCCACCTGTAAGAGCTAGGGCGTCCGTCGATTGCCACCGCCGCGACCGCCAGTTGATGGCGCGCTGGCGCAACGAAAAACCTTTTGTGGGGGACGAAACTGCCATGGTCCGGACTCGAAGGTTAAGGGCGTGGAGCTTGCTGCGCTTGCTTGCGCCGCTGCAGATAGAATCGCACTGCAACAATGCCAATCGTTGCCACCACCGCAAGCGCGATAGGCATATCGATTTTCTTGCCGTAGTGCTCAATGGAATGCCATTTCGCCCCCAACACGTAGCCCACCACCATCAAACCGCCGCCCCACACCGTGGCTCCGATCCCGGTTTGAATCAAAAAAGTTCGGAACGACATCCGCGCAATCCCAGCTGGAATCGATTGTACGTGGCGCACCACCGGCACGAACCGGCCAATCAAAATGGCGCGCGCGCCATACTTTTCAAAGAAGCGTTCGGTTTTGTCGATATCGGCCGCATTCACAAAAAAGTATTTGCCGTACCGCAGCAAAAACGGCTTGCCACCTTTGACACCCAGCCAATAGGAAAGCGCCGATCCGGTTAACGCCCCGATGGTATTGAGCGCCAAAATCACCGGCAACGAAAACACCCCTTGATGGGCCAAAAAACCAGCAAACGGAAACACCAGCATCGAAGGCACGGGCACTAACGTGCTCTCTAACACCACCAGTAAAAACAGCCCCGGATACCCGAGATCGTTTACGATGTTCTGGACCGCGTGTGCAAAACTAGCCAACACGGGCCGCTAGTAGCACAAGCGCTGCGCCATCGGCTTATCTAGATACCGTTTTTTTTGCGCGTTTAGGCGTGGGCTCGACGATGATTTCGGGCACGGCCCCTGGTGCCGCGTCGGCAGCTGGGCCTGGCTCCGCAATAATCCGAGCGCGGCAGGCCAACCGGACTTTCGTGATATGAAACACATTACCCAAATGCCGGAATTCCTCGTCGGTGAAGGGCGTGAGCGCGTCGTTACCTGCCAGAATTTTGACCCGGCACAAACCGCAAGTGCCTTTGCCTACACAAGCGGTTTCAATCCCTGCGCTGACTTTGCCGCCAGCGTCGAAAAGGGTCTCGCCAAGCGTGCATTGCGCCACTTTGGCCAGGGATGCAAAACGCACACGCGGCATGGCGCAGGTTTGCCACGTTGCGCCAGCGTTGGCTATGCCTGCGGCCAGCTGCTTGCCGCGGCCCAAACCGACCTGATGTGAACGGTTCAAAAAAACCGTGGAGCGACGGTAAAAGGTGCTTCCCCGCACGGCCGGGCCAGGCAATACTGCAGCCGTATGAAATTGCGTTGCACGGCCGCGGCTGCGGCATTCACGGTCGCTTCACTCGCCGGACAGGGTCTGCGCTTACCCGTGGCGGTTGCCGGCCAAGGCTGCCGCGTCGTTGATGTCGATTTTACGCCGACCGAGCAACTGCAAATCGTGGCGTGGATAGAAGACGCTAGCGGCAACTACGTCGATACAATTTACATCACGCAAAGCATTGGCACCTATGGCTTGGGCAATCGGCCCGGTATCGCCGAATTCAACAGCGGGCCAAAGTGGCCCTATGGTCGTCGCGAAATGGTGTTCCCAATTTGGGCCAATCGCCATGGCATGGAATTTCCGCTGTTGGGGTTTCAAAACTCGGCAGCCCCAGCTGACGCCAACGACAAAAACCTGTCGCATCCATTTAATCAAAGCTCAAAAGATCCGCACTTTTGTCGACCGCTCGCAAGCAATGAACCAGCGTGGGACACCGGCACCTGCGCCTCGCAAAGTTACAGCGACAAAGGCGTGTTCTCGGCGACGCTCAAAAGCAAATATCCGCCACGTGAAGACGTGCCCAAGACTTCGTACGATAGCGTTTCGGTCAACGAATTTGCAGCGATGAATCCGTTTGACGCAGTGTCCAAAGCAACTCCACCCGGCGGTGTGCTTGCACAAATCAACTGGCCAATCCCAACCGGGCTTGCCACTGGTCAGTACACATTATTCGTCGAGACCTCGAAAGAGTTCGACCACAACGGGTTCTACACAGTTGCCAAATATCCAGCGCCACCGTTAGCGGCCTGGAGTGAATATGGCGAGCCGTTCCGCGGCCAGCCGTCGGTGGTGTACAAAGTTCCTTTCACGATTTCCGACACCGGCACGGTGGCAAGCACCGATGCCTATGTCGGCTATGGTGCGGTCAACGGCGAGGACGGGGTGTTGCGCGACCCCGACAACACCATTTCAACCACCACGCCAGGCTCGGGCGCAGCGCGGCTCTCGCTGACGTCACAAGATGGCAGCATGTATCGGGTCCGCGTTACGGCCCGGCCTGAATTCGACGCGGCGAACCCCGGTGCACCGTCGGATGCCACGGTTATCGACATCACCTCGAAAAGCGCAAGCATTGCCTTTGTTGCGCCCGGTGATGACAGCAACGTTGGCAAAGTCACCAGCTACGAAATTCGCATCCGGGCCGGCGAGCCGATCACCGACGCCAATTTCGCGACTTCGATGCCGCTGCCGGTGAATGTTATCCCCGACGATCCTGGCCAAGTGCAAATGCTCGAACTGTCCGGGCTGTTGCCGCAGACCCAGTACTTCGTGGGCATTCGCGCGTATGACGATTGCCGCAACGAAAGCCCGTTGCTGGTGGTGCCGTTCACCACCGCCGATCGCACCCTGGGCGAAGTTGATGCATGTTTTGTTGCTACCGCAGCCTACGGTTCACTGATGGCCAATGATGTCGAATTGCTGCGGCACTTTCGCGACTCAGCGCTGCGCACCAACGTGTTGGGCGAATTGTTCGTCGAGACCTACTACACGTTTGGCCCAGCGGTGGCTGGCTTGGTTGGAGAGTCCGATGATTTGCGCGTGACGGCACGCCAAGCCCTGGCGCCAATGGTGGCCTGGGTCAAAAAATTCGCACTGTAGGCGGGCGATGACCACGGCTTTGGTGCGCGGTCGGTAAGGCTCGGTGTCCGTCGTCGGAGGTCGGTAGTCCGTGGTCCCGGCGATTGTTTGTAGTGAGCGGTCTGCCACCTAAGGAGTTACGCAACGACTACAGCGCGGGTAACCCGTTGGCCAAACCAGCGCTAACATTGGCCGGCGAAAAGTTGGTGCCCCACACCGCATTGACAGCGGTCGCCACCATCTGCGCACCCGTCACTGCATTGTCGACACTTTCGATCAACAACAAACGTGGATCACACTGCTCGCGCAACCGCGGCGCTTCGAAGCTAACATCCTTACCAGCTTGCTGCGCTTGGCGAATCAACGCGAGATGCGCCTGCATCGACGTTTATCGACGGCGAACTACCGCAACCTACAACGACGGCCAACGCAGCGACGATACTTGCACGGCCGACCAGGTTCATGGCATCAGGACATCAGACTACCGTCGCGATTCGGTTGCTGGATAGCACCACACGGTGATTAGCCGCACACGCCGAAGGTCCAGCCCTCGGTGCCGGCGATGGCTGATGATAACGACGGCGGTGACCAAAAAGCCGGCTGGACAGCGGTGGCGCGCAACCCGGCAGCGGCGATCATTGCATCGGTTTTGTCGTCGGTGAGCCCACGCATGCGAGCGGCCGGGTCGGAACCAAGTTGGGCCAAGGCGTGATTGAGCGCCGCAGCGGTACGCAACTTTGCACCGTTACCGACTGCCATTTTGATGAAGGCGCGGCAATACAATTCGACGACCACTGCCCCACTTGCCGGGCAAACATCAAACGGCCAAATCGCGGCTTGTTGACCGACGCGATGTAACAAGCGCATGCCGGCAAAACTCGCTTTTGCAACCTGCGCGGCTCCGACGCAGTCAAAAATCGACGACGCTTTGCCGCCACCGCTCGCGTTAAAAACTTGTTCGCAGCGACGCCAGCGCTGAAACGACGCTTTGGCGCCCGACGCAGCACCAAGGTAAAACTGTGCGCGGTGATGCTGCTCAATGAAACTGGCAGCGCCCAAGTCAACATCGTTGCAGTGCTCATCGACGTAGGCCCACAACTGCCGCGCCGTGCGAAATGCAAGGCCGGGCCAATAGCCCGCAGCGTCGACAACCGGCGGTGCAAACGAAAAATCAAAACCTATCAGAGCACGCTGCGAAAACCACGTGCGCTGCAAATAGTCCAACACGCCGGCGCGCGACCATCCGCCGCGTGGCTGTACTAACCGTGGCGCAGCGTGGCCACGCTCACACACCGCGACTTGCAATTTGTGGGCGTAGTGAGCTTTGGCGCCTGACCAATCGACCGCAATGTAAGCGTCAAACACACGCCGGCTCGCGAGTTACTTGACCTGCCCCGGGCCAGGTTGTGCAATGTAGTACCAATTGCCGGAAAATGGCAGCGTGCCCGTGCTGACCACCGTCGGTACGGATGGCGCGGACGCAAAGGTCAACACGTTCCAACCCGGCACCATCGTTACATCGTAACGCTCGGCCGACGGCGTGGTACATGCGCCGGTCATTTTGGTAGCGACATCGGCGAAGACCAAAGCGTGGCGGGTACCGCGCGGGGCTTCGCCGAGGCTTTCAGGTGCGTCGCCATTGAGCAAAATGCCGGTGCGGTTGCCAGCGGCGTTGTAAATTGCAACCACCGCCGTGGCCAACCGTGCATCGACGGGCGCGACCGCAAATGTGCCACATTCGACCCGTAAGATTTTGCCGTTGAGCTGCGGCG
>JAGPDK010000202.1 GCA_018057605.1 Kofleriaceae bacterium
CACTAGAATCTTGCTTGCGTCGGTGAGGCCGAGCGCCGTAATTGCTAGCTCCACCGCAGCGATGGTATTTTTATCGGTGCGCAATACACCCTTAGGATCACCCAAGGAGTCCGAGGTGAACAGCACCGCGATCGGTGACAAATCCTTGTCGGGTGGTGGGCGTTTGTACACCGAACAGGTTAGCAGCGTGCCTTGCAAACGTCGTCGCACTTCGGCGCCATCGGGGTTGGGAATAATTGGCAGCGCCGCCGCCGCCGCTGCGGCCGCTGCCGCGATGGCCCCACCCGAAGCGATGCCACTACCGGTTGGGCGAACCGAGCGCGAGCGTGGCAATGTGCTTGGAATCGGTGGATTGGTGGTGCCGTTGGCCGCAATGGCACCTTCGCTGCCGCGCGGCCGGGTTACCAGCGCACGCAGTGGTGCAGCTGATAAAATCAGCTCCAATTCACGGCCGCCGGTGGTCGGATCGATTGGCACAATCGCCGCGTCGAGCTTCGATAAGGCGAGCGCGAGGATGACAAAGTCGGGCACGTTGCCGAGCATTAGCCCAACCCATGCGCCTTCTTGGATGCCCATCGATTTGAATTCGGACACGCGTCGATCGACGCGATCAAGTAGTCCGCGCCACGACAAATAATTGTCGCGGTACACCACGGCTTTTTTATTGCCCTGGGCTTTGGCGGCTTTTTTCAGCCAGTCGTAAAGCAGTGTCATGAATAGACTTTCCACGCACCGAGGAGGGCATGAGCAGCGGAAATGTAGCAGTTGTGCCTAGTTGTCTCAAGTCCATGGACGAGTAATTCTTAAATGATTTTAACCGTATGAGTTCATTGCACAATATACCCAAAATTCAATCCTGGCTTGATCTCGTGCGCAAACCTTGAAACAACGTCGCATGGCAACTGAGCCGGAAAAGCCGCAGGAACCCGGCGGCCCTGCGAACAGCGCGGAGACCCTCTGGGCCATGCTAGATGCGCTGCGACGCAAACTCGACGACAACGCGACGGTCGGGCGCAAAACCCAGCAAGCGATGGTGCAACTTGCTGATTCGCTAGCCAATCAAGTCGCCAGTACACGGCAGCGTACCCGTTGGCTGAATCTTAATTCGTTTGTCGCGTACGTGCTTTTTACCGTGATCTTGGGCGCAGGATTTTTGTTGTTGTATCGGGTCCGGACGTCGGGCTTGCTTGCCGATCGGGTGTCGGCTCAACATGAACGCGACGCCGCGGTGACGCGTGCGCGCCAAGCTGAAACCCAGGTTCGCGACCGCGCTGGGGCGGAAACGGCGGTCTGGGATGTCTACACATTATTAACAACTGGCAAGCGCCAAGCAGGGCTCTCCGCGCTCACAGCTTTGGCCAACGCCAAGCTTTCCAAAACCGAACGCGCGGTATTTGCAGAGCTCGAACAGCGTACCCGCGCTGAGTTGGTCGATGATCAATATCGCGCTGGGCTCGCTGCATTTCGTGCTGGTAAGTTCGCCGACGTGGTGGCGAATCTGAGTGCGGCGTTAACCATCGAAAGCAAAGGGCAACGTGCGGCCGGCATGCATTATTATTTGGGTGTCGCACAATTAAAACTGACGCAACCTGACGCTGCGGTGGTCGCGCTCGAACAAGCGCTCACGGCCGACGTCGAAATCGAAGACGCGCGTTATTACTATGCTGCTGCGCTTGATGCACAAGGTCAATTCGCGCGCGCACGCACTGAGTATGATCGCTTTGCCACCAAGCATCCGTTGTCGTCGCTGACGCTGTACGCAACGCGCCGTTCGGCAATACTCGCGCGTGGCCCCGCAGTTGCGCCCATCCTGCCAACGCCAGCCGCGCCGGTCCCGGCCACGCCACGGCCGGCGGCGGGTGCCGCAACCACGGTGCCACCGCGCCCAGCGAATGCCGTACCGCCAACCAAGGTGGGGCCGACCAACGTGCCTGCGTCGGCGGAGCCTTCGCCGCCCGCTACGCCATGAGCACACTGTTGCGCTTGGCTGGGCCGCTGCCCGCGTACCAAGCATCCATCGCCCTGCTGGACAACGCGGTTTTCGAACGTGTGCGTGACTGTTCGTGGCGCGACCATCATGCGTGTCCGCCGCGCGCCGCGCTTCGGTATTTACGTATTTCCCATCACACCTTTGAAGGTGCCGTGGCCCAAGGTGAATTGATTGTAGCTGCCGCGATCGCGACGCCGACGGTCGCGCTGTTTGCGCGCTTGTGGCGGCTGGGTTTTCCGATTGCCAGCATGCGTTTGGTCGACGATTTCGCTGGCTCTGACGACGCTTCGATGGCTGCGAATAATTCGTCGGCGTTTAATTTTCGTACCGTGGCGGGCACCGACCTGTTGTCACGGCATGCCGAAGGCTTGGCCATCGATATCAACCCAGTGCAAAATCCTTGGTTGCGCCCGCCGCTGGCGATCGTCCCGGCGGCAGGTGTCGAGTTCAGCCAACGTACGCATTTGCGACCAGGCATGTTGGTGCGGCCCGGGCCCGTGGTGGCAGCGTTTGATGAACTAGGGTGGGAGTGGGGTGGCGATTGGCGCCACGCCTTCGACTATCACCATATCGTGTGGCGCGGTCGGGCGTGATACGCTGCCCAGCCAATGCCTCAGGTTGTTGATTTTCCAGCGTTAGCTTTGGATTCGCGCACGGGACTTTCAGTGTTGGTGCGAGTTTGCAAAGAAATTCCCGTCACCGGTGAACCGTTTCGCGAGTTTCGCTCGCGGTTACGCGCTGCGAAATTGTGGGATCGCGAAAAGCCTGAAACGTTGTTGCGTTGGCTCGGCGTCGGCGGCTCGACCATCGTGCCGTCACCGTGTATGCGCACTTTCGCAACGGCGGCAAACGAAGAAGCCTTGGCCCACGCAGTGCTTGATCGGTTATGGGAATGCAACCCGCTGTTGCTCAAGACCGTGCGCGAGTTGTTGTCGGAGCGCGCCTATCATAAAGATGAAATTTCGAAACATTTAAACTCGATAGCGTATCGCGGCATCGTGCCATCGCGGCCAAGTTTGGAGGTGTGGTTGCAAGCCGCGATAATTAGTGGCTTGATGAAGATGGTCGGCATCGCGGTAGCGCTTGGGCCTGCGGCCGATGCGGTGGCCGCACGCTGCGCAGATCTCGATGTCGAAGAATTTTTAGAAACCGACAAGCCGTGGCCCGAGCCGGTGATACCTCGGGTCGAGGATGACGCCGCGCCAAGTGAAACGGTCGGTGCCGACACGGCTGCGGTGGTAGCGGCCACGGCTCCGGATTTTTCGGTCAGCCATGGACCGACGCTGCCGTCGCCATTGCGCCATTTGTCAGCCGACGGCTTGGCGTCGCCACGTGGCCGCGAACGGCCCATTCCCGTGGTGCGATTTAGCCAC
The DNA here is from genome assembly GCA_018057605.1 of Kofleriaceae bacterium. Taxonomy (GTDB): domain Bacteria; phylum Myxococcota_A; class Polyangia; order Haliangiales; family Haliangiaceae; genus JABFXX01. Next base: position 3,364 of record JAGPDK010000202.1, read on the forward strand.
GGATTTTCGGCCGAACTGCTCGACGAAACCAGCACCAAGCTTGCGACTTGGTGGACCGATGTTGGTGTTGCAGCGGCCGGCTATACGCCTGCGGATTTTGGCCTCAACGAAGAGTCGTGGGTCGAAAGCGCCGACGAAGTGATCTATCGCGTTGCCGTCGCCGCCTCGTTGGTGTTTCGGTTAGAACGCGATCGCGCCGCCGTACTCGCAGCGTTCAAAGCGCTCGACACCGCCGGGGTGTTGGCAGATTTGTATCAAGGCACGGTCCCTGACACCTTGCCGCGCGACGTCGATGCCAAAAGTTTGATGTTGGCATCGTTGGCCGCCCGGCGCTGCGCGGAAGCCCCGGAGTTGGCAGCGTCGATTGAGCGCAAAGCTTCGGCGGCTGAAGCGTTGGTCGTGCTTGAATCTGCGTTGGGGCGGGGGTTGTTTCGGATCGAGCTATTCTGGATTTTGGATATGCTGGCCAAATTGGGCGTGATTCGTTTCGACGATCTGGGTGATGTCACGACCCCGCCGTACCGGATCGTGCGCGATACGTTGTTTCGGTTGGGCTTCATCGAGTCGCCGTATGCGATTACGCCGGCGGAACTTACCGCTGCAGCCAAAGCCGCGCGCCGGGCCGCGGGTTCCGCGCCCGCCGCCGAATTGCTTGCCACGTTTACAATGGCCGCAGGCTGCAGCTACGACTGCGCTCATCGCAAAACCTGCGATTTCGCCTGTCGCGAACGACTGGAATAGGGCAATGCACTGCTCCGCGTGGGCTGGGCGAGGTGCCGGCCAGCATCGCTCACATGCCAAGAGCCGTTGTTGAGATAATTGCTCATCCCAAAACGGCTCATGTACAGTTTTTGATGACAGTGGATCCCGCTGGTTAATCAGCTAACCGATCGCACGGCCCTTTGTTTGCTCGCCGATTGCTGGTGATAGCGGCGGCAGGCTTCAACCTATCGGATTACGCTTTGCGGGTAGCAAGGCGCGACACGTAACGCGAAGCGGTGTTGCGCTTCACGATGCCTTTGGTCACTGCGCCATCGACGATCGAGATCGCTTTTTTGAGCAGAACCGAGGCGTTTTCAGCTTTCCCGTCGACAGCAGCACGGGCTTTTTTTACAGCGGTACGTAGAGCGCTCATCGCAGCACGGTTGCGAGCGCGGTTCTTAATCATCTTGCGGTTCTGCTTTTGGGCAGATTTGATATTGGCCACGGACGTATCTCCTCAAATAGCGGGTCGGAAGCGGAAACGGTGAGTAACGCACCGGGTGGCGCATTGTCAAGGCTAACGGCCCGCCGCAATTGTTGCAGGAATTCAGCGCGTTGCATTTTGTTTGGCAAGGTTCCAAAGCGCATCCATTTCCGCAAGATTGGACTGGGTTGGGCTTTTACCGTGTGTCGCCAGGGCGTCTTCGACATAGGCAAAACGCAAGCAAAATCTAGATGTTGCATCGCGTAGTGCTTGTTCAGCATCGACTCCGAGCTTGCGTGCAGTATTGACTACAGCGAACAGCAAATCGCCAATTTCGTGATGTTTGGCCGCGGCATCGTCGCCGGCTGCGATTTCTGCAACTTCGCCGACTTCTTCCCGCACCTTGTCCAACGAGCCGTGCCACGACGGCCAATCGAAGCCGACTTTGCCCGCTCGGCTGCTGATTTTTTGCGCTCGCGCCAGTGCCGGGCCCATCGGCACACCGTCGAGCGTGCGCTGCTTGCTGCCGGCGGCAGCTTTCTCTTGGGCTTTGATTTGTTCCCACTGCGCCAGGACCTGCTCAGCGTTCTCGATCCCGGCCGTAGCAGCGAAAACGTGGGGGTGTCTGCGCACCAGTTTTTCGCTGATCCCGGCGATCACCATGTCCATATCAAAACGCTGGGCGTTGTCGCGGCGGGCCGCGATGGCGGCGTGAAAGACAATCTGCATCAGCAGATCGCCCAGCTCTTCGCAATGCAGCGCGGCGTCGTCGAGATCGATGGCTTCTAGGACCTCGTAAGTTTCTTCGACCAAAAATGGGCGCAGGGAGGTTAGGGTCTGTTCGCGATCCCATGGACAACCATCAGGTGCCAGCAGCCGGTCCATAATCTCCACCAGGCGGGGCAGGGTGTGGCCGATTGAGGGGGCTACGCTTGCGGGGGCCGTCATGGCGGCACGCTAGCATGACTTAGCATGCACAAACATCGGCGTCGGACGGTCCTCGTCTCGCAGCGGCGGTGCTACGGTCAACCCAGGCCCAGCCTGGAGCGAAAGGAACCCCATGCGCCGCGAGAAATTTACCTTTGAAGATCCTGAAGCCTTACAGGCGCTATGCGGTAGCAACAACGGTCGCCTTAAACTGATCGAACGTACGGCCGGGGCGCAGTTGTTTTTGCGCGGCAACGAGATCACGGTGGAAGGCGACGATGCGGTGATTGCCACCGTCAAATCTGCGCTTGAACAGCTCTACGCGTTTGCACTCGCTGGCAAACCCTTGGGTTCGGAAGATGTCGTCCGCGCAGTTAAGATGCTGCAGCACGACAGCACCACAACCTTGGGTCAGGTGTTTGGCGATACCATTTTGACACCTCGCGCTGGTCGGCCGATTGCGCCCAAGGGCGTCGCGCAAAAAGCGTATGTCGACATGGTGCGCAACAATGACATCGTGTTTGGTGTTGGACCGGCCGGCACCGGCAAGACCTATCTCGCGATGGCGCTGGCGGTACGCGCCCTGCTCGACAAACAAGTGCGCCGCATTATTTTGACGCGGCCGGCGGTTGAGGCCGGCGAGCGTTTAGGATTTTTGCCAGGCACGCTCGAAGAAAAGGTCGATCCGTATTTGCGCCCACTGTACGACGCACTCCACGATATGCTCGACGCCGAAAAAGTTGCGCGGCTCATGACCGACGGAGTTATCGAAGTTGCGCCGTTGGCTTTCATGCGTGGCCGCACCCTCAATGATGCATTTATTGTGCTCGATGAAGCGCAAAATACCTCACCTGAGCAAATGAAAATGTTCCTTACCCGGTTGGGCTTCGGCGCTAAAGCTATCGTGACGGGGGACCCGTCGCAGACCGATTTACCGCGCGGGCAAAACAGCGGGCTGCGCGATGCGCTGGAGTTGGTCGACGGGATTCGCGGCATTGGGGTGGCACGCTTCACCGACGCTGATGTGGTGCGACATCCGTTGGTGGCAGCGTTGATTCGCGCCTACGACTTTCGCGATCGTGAACGTTTTGAGTCACGTCACGGCGGTGTCGTTACCGCTAGCGATGTTACCTAAGGCGCAAGCTGCGACGCCAACCCCTATTTTTGTCGCAGCGTAGCAATGGCCGGTGTGATGATTTTGATCAGCTCTTCGGGATCGACTTCTTTGTGGATGCGCGCAAGCACGCGGCCGTCGGTGTCGAGAAACACCACGGCCGGTAGCGTTGTTGCGCCGTACTTATCTCGGTTGGCTTGATCTGCGTCCGTACCTTGGGACACGTCGAATTTAAGTGGGACGAAATTTTCGGTGAGCAATTGGTACGCGTCGTCGTCGCCAAATGTTTTTTCAAGCTCTTCGCACGGGCCGCACCACGTCGCTGAAAAATCAACCATCACGCCTTTGTGGGCCGTGCGGGCGGCGGCAAACGCAGCCGTTTCATCGCCAACCACCCACGGCAAATGGCGTTTGGGCGCCACGTACCAGCCCCAGGCTGCGAACACGCCGCCGAGCACCAATAAAATCCCAAGGCCTTTGCGCAGTTTTTCGACTGCATTGCCGTGAAACGAAAGGTGGATCGCCCCCATCACGATGCCGACGACGATCATCGCGATCGCCATCCCAATAAACCATGGTTGCGGCACGGCAAAGGTCCGCATAAACGGGATCAACGGCTTGAGGAAGTATAACGCGCCGATGAGCAGCATTACGCCGCCAATGGATTTGGCCCAATCCATCCAGCGCCCACTTTTAGGCAACGACATCGCAAAAGCCGCCAGCACCCAGAACAACACGCCCATGCCCATGGCGTAGACGAACAGCAGCGCACCGCCGCCAACGGCATTGCCGGTGCTGGCCACAAACGCAAGCAAGCCACCTAAAAACGGCCCAGTGCATGGTGCAGCGATGAAACCACCGACCAAACCCATGGCAAATGCGCCGCCAAACCCGGAACCCCCGACGCTGTTAAGCCGCGTTTGCAACCCAGCCGGCAAATTCAAATCGAAAAAACCAAACATCGAAAGCGCTAACGCGGTGAACAGCAACACCACCGGAATCACTACCCATGGGTTCGCCAGCAACGTGCCAAAACCTTTCGGACCGACCACCAGCGTGACGGTGACGCCCAGCACCGCGTAGGTCAGCCCCATGCCAAAGATGTAGGCGGTGGCCAAGGCTAGGGCGCGGCCGCGTGACACGTCTTTGCCGCGGGCCCCGAAGACGCCAAGCGTGATGGGAATCATCGGATACACACATGGCGTGAGCGACGTAATGAAGCCAAAGCCAAACGAGCCAACAAACATCCAAAACCAGCCGCGTTGCTCGTATTTAGCGAAATCGTTACCGCCAGTGTCGGCCCATGCGTTGGGTACCTGCATGACAACCAACAACAACGCGAGGGCAGCCACCGCGAGCAGCGGTACACTTCGCAGGCGGGAACGTACGGCAAAGACGCGACTCATAAGCGATATATAGCAGGCCCGGACATAGTTGGGATACCGCTGCCGACCGAAGGGATATTCCTGGGCAACGGCAGTTCCCAATGAAACAACGCCGCCAATGGCTGGGCGTTGCTGCGACAATTGGGTAGGTTTACCGCACCTTGTTGTCGCATACCGCAGATTCACAGTGGGCTAGCGCGTTGGCGCCGAGCCATGTCCGAGGCCTCGATGTTTACCAACCTGGCAAACCAGTCGAAGAACTGGAGCGCGAATTAGGGATTACTGGCGCACTCAAGGTGGCGTCCAATGAAAATCCTTTAGGGCCGTCGCCGCGTGCGGCTGCGGCCATTACCGCAGCGCTGCCATCGTTGCATTTGTATCCCGATGCTGGCGGCTTTGCGTTGCGGCGCGCGCTGGCTAAAAAATGGCACTGCGATCTCGAAGAATTGGTGCTCGGTGCCGGTTCCAACGAACTATTGTATCAGCTGGTGTTAGCCACCTGTGAACCGACCGATGAAGTGCTGAGCCACCAGTTTGGTTTTTTGAGTTATCGCTTGTCGGCGCAAGTGGCCGGGCGGCCGTTTGTGGCTGCGGCTGCGACGGCGGCATTGGGTTGTGATGTTGATGCTTTGATCGCAGCATTCACCCCGCGCACCAAATTGGTGGTGCTAGGCACGCCCAATAACCCGACTGGGTCGATTATTACCCAAGCCCAACTTGCGCGGGTGTTGGCGGCCCTACCAGCGCGCGCGCTGTTGGTCGTCGACGAAGCGTATGCCGAGTACGCCGATGCCTGGCCGGAAATCGATCACGCCAGTGGCATCGCTGCGATGAAGCAAGATCCGCGGGTCTTGGTGTTGCGAACGTTTTCCAAAATTTACGGCTTGGCTGGGTTGCGAGTGGGTTATGCGATTGCTAACCGCGCGGTGGCTGATTTGTTGGGCCGAGTGACGCGCACGTTTAATGTGGGCACGTTGGCGCAAGTGGCCGCGATCGCTGCGCTCGACGATACCGCGCACATCGCTGCGAGTGCGGCGCTGGCCCGGCGCGGCATTGAGCAACTGCGCGCGGCCCAGTTGGGGCAAGCTCGCGTGCTGCCTTCGCTTGGTAACTTTGCCTTAATCGATTGTGGCCGGCCGTCGACGCCGTTGTACGAACAACTATTGCGCAAAGGCGTGATCGTGCGGCCCATGGCAGCGTGGGGCCTGCCCAATTATTTGCGGGTTTCGATAGCGGCGACATCCGACATGC
>JAGPDK010000203.1 GCA_018057605.1 Kofleriaceae bacterium
CCTTGTTCCTGAGCGCGTCCTCGAGGTACGGGCGCTCCTGCTCGGGCTCCGACTCCGCGATCATCTCGGAAATCGCATCGGCGTCGACGTCGACGTCGAGGACCGTGCCGAGCTTCGAGCCGATCAAGCACATCAGACCGTCGATGTCATCGCTCGCATCGCCCGCGAGCACGTTGTCGGTGAAGAAGCGGAAGCCGCTCTTCAGGCGCTCCACGGAGAATCGGCCGCCGCGCTGGCCGAACGCGAATCCGAGGTCGAAGCTGTCGTCGCTCGCCTCTTCCTCGTCCGGCTCGAATAGCTCGCCCTCGTACGACGGTGCCACCTCCGCCGCGATCGCCCGGACCTTGGCGCGCTTCCTGATGCGACTGCGAACGTAGACGCTGCTATCCCAGCCCATGTTCCTTGTCTAACGTTAGGACAGCCAAACGCAATAATCAACGGTGAAGCCTGAGTGAATCAAGTTTACACGCTTCGCGCACGGCTATGCTTTCGGGCTTGAGTGGCCATGGCCGCTTGGTGCTGAACTTCATCAACAACCTGATGGACGACGTCAATTACGGCTTGGCAGTTGTGGAACAACCTGACCCACTACGCCGGAGCGGCGGTCGAAGGTGCCAACACCATCAAGACCGATTGTTTGCTCGATCAGCTCGCGCGCATCCCAACCGTAAAACCAGGCTCGCCTTGTCGCAACGCCGGCAGCGCGGCGGAAGCACCGTTACATGATTGCTGGTTTAGTGCGCGCATGCCCAACGGCACGCCACCTGATCTTGGCCCAATCGAAGTACCGTAGCCCAGCAAACGGTTTGCAGTTTCTTGTCAACTGGTTCGATCACGCGCGCTTTGACCGTATTGAACTGTGACCGCTTTACTTTAGTGAACCCGCGCGACGACCTTCGGAATCCGCACCCGCGGCCCAACGCGGAACGAAATGCGTTTGACGTTGCGATAGTATTCGCCGTCGATGATTGGCGCCATCAATTCGTCGCCGGTGGCTTCCATGGTCATTTCGCGACACGGCCGATCGAGCAAGTCGCGCCCCACCATTTCGGTGCCCCGCGCCATGCGCGGCAAGTTCATCATAATCGCCCACGGGCTCGGTGTGCCAACGATAGCGTTCATCATGCCGGCTTCATCCGCTTTGCCAAAAAACTTTACGACATTGCCGAGGTTGATCGACATCGACGCAATGTGCACGCCGGTAAAGGCGTCGCCAGGCAACTGCATACCGTCGAGCATGACCCGACACTTCGTGGGTGCAAACATATCGGACGCGTAGTGCGAGAGCTGCCCAAGTGGCAAGCGGCGCAGCGGCGACAACGCGACTGGCATAGACGCCACCGTGTTCGCGATCACTTTCAAAATGGTGCGCGGGTTTGGATCTTTTTCAGCGTAGTACTTCGAATAAAAACGCTGGCCGATGCCGCCGGCAGCGGAGGCAAAGCCGTAGGTTCGAAATGGAATTTCTTCACCATCGGCACCGATTTCGATGCCATCAATGGCCATCGAATCGACTTCCATTTCTTCGATCTCGACGCCGCGCTCCACGTCGCCACGCAACGACGCCAAAATGCTTTCAGCGTTGCCTTCAATACCGACGTTGTTGGCGACAAAGTCGATCGTGCCGCCCTTGGTTGGTAGGGTAAGCGGCATCGAAAACGCAGCGCCTGCAAATTCTTCCTCTTGCAATACTTCGAGCCCCGAACGCAACATCCAGTGCAACGCACCGTCGCCACCGTCAGCAACCCAGTAGCGTGCTCGCTTGCGCAAAAAATCACGTAGCACCGGCTTGATGGAGTCAAGAGTTTGGGTCTCACACACTTCGCCAAAGTCGCCGACAATTTGTCGCAGCCGTTCGGCGCGATGCGGACTATTTTTGTTTTTGCGACTGTTGGGATTGGTAATGACGCCGATTTGCATAGGTGCCTTTCGTGAACCCAGCCCATGAATGCAAAATGCAGGCTCAGTTGCCGCACTGCGTAACTGCCTGATTGTTGGATGAAAACCGTCACGTAGACGGCTACCTGAGAAACCCTTTACGCGCTTTTCGGTATGCGGGTGTGGAACCGGTAACGCGGGATCGCAGCTACAATGGCAGCATGTGGAAAATCTTGACGTATGCCGGATTGTTAGGCGCCTTGGCGGCCGCATGTGCCGGGGCCCGACCCGGCCGGCCGGCCCCGGCCCCAGTCCCAGCGGCCAGGCCAGTGCCGCCGACCTCCGCCGATGCTTCCACGGCGGCTGACGGTAGCTCGACATCAGCACTCAACGCCGCGGCAATCATTGCCATGTTAACCGCACCACAACCCGCTGCACCGATGACCGTGGTGCGCATCGGTGCCGCAGAACTTGACGCCGCCACACCGATCAACTCACCTGAAAACGAATCGCCAACGTACATCGACGCCTCAGCCATTTCGGTCCAAGGCCCACGCACCCGCATCGCTTTCGACACGCCCGACCTCCGCATGATGTTGTGGGTGCCAAGCCGTGCGATGGCCCAGTACGTCGCGGCCGATCTTGTGTTGCCACAACTGCCAGGCGTTGGCCGTGAACCACGAGGCTTCGCCAAGCTGCGCGCCGGTGCATTGGTCGAAGTGCTTAGCCAGCACGCTGACCAGATCGAAATCCGCCACCTCGGGGCATTGCAAGTGACCGGCACCGTGCCGCGTAGCGCACTGACGTCGTCGGTATCGGAACGCCGCATTGGCGCACCGGTGGTCGGCAATAACCTGCTGCTGTTTCCCGGTGCCTTGATTCGACAGCAACCAACCATCACCGCGCCGGTGGTTGCAACCGTCAACACCGTCTATCCCCTGATCCGCCTACGCAGCGTCGATGCAATCTGGGATGAAGTTGCCTATTCGGATTTTTCCGTCGATGTCCGCGGCTATTACGCCGAAACCATGCCGCCAGGCAGCCGCATCCAGCGGCAACAGCGCAGTCAACTCTCGCTTGAGAACCTCGGCGACACGCCCCTGCCGGCCGGCACGTGTTTGTACACTTCGGTCGGCGGCGCAATCACGGGCATCATCAAAAACGATTGCAAAGCCACGGTGACCGCAAGCGCACGCAACGGCTGGAGCACGGCGGAGTTGGCCACACCGTGGGGGCCGCTGACGGTCGCGCTACGGACCACCGCACCCGCGACGGGGCACCCCTTTGCGACCTGTACCGACCCGTAACTCAACGCTCGCCACGCGGCGGCACGTTGCCGCTGGTTGCGTCGTTGCCAGCCATCGCCGTCGCTGGTCGTGTTATGTAGCACTGCATGAGCCGCATCTTTCGTCAGTTGCCACCCAAAGGTAGCAAACTTGGTATCGCTTTTTCCGGTGGCCTCGACACCCGCTGTGCTGTGGCATGGTTAGCCGAACAAGGCATGGCCGTGCACGCCTACACAGCTGACTTGGCTCAGCCTGACGAGAAAAACCCTGCCGACATTCCACCCAGCGCGCTCGCCCACGGCGCCGTAGCGGCGCGGTTGATCGATTGCAAAGATGCCATGGTGCGCGAAGGCCTGATCGCAATTCAATGCGGCGCCTTTCATTTGTCGTCGGGGGGTAAAAAGTATTTCAACACCACACCGTTGGGCCGCGCGGTAACCACAACTGCGATCATCGGCGCGATGCGACACGACGATGTGCATATTTTTGGCGATGGTTCGACCCATAAAGGCAACGACATTCAACGTTTCTATCGTTATGGGTTGCTGGTCAATCCGCAGCTCAAAATCTACAAACCGTGGCTGGACCAAGCGTTTGTCACCGCGTTTGGCGGCCGTACGGAAATGTCGGAGTATTTGATCAAGCGCGGCATGCCGTACAAATCATCGACCGAAAAAGCCTACTCAACCGACGCTAACATTTTGGGCGCAACGCACGAAGCCAAAGATCTCGAACGCCTCGATCGCGGCATGAAAATCGTCGAGCCGATTATGGGCATAGCCCCGTGGCAACCAGCCGCTGCCATCGCAACCGAAGAAATCACGGTGCGCTTCGAAACCGGCTGGCCAGTGGCGCTGCAAGGCAAAACCTTCGATTCCCAGCTTGAGCTGTTTCGCGAAGCCAACGCCATCGGTGGTCGCCATGGATTGGGCATGAGCGACCAAATTGAAAACCGCGTCATTGATGCCAAGAGCCGCGGCATCTATGAAGCACCGGGCATGGCGCTGTTGCACCTCGCCTATGAGCGCCTGCTCGCAGCAATTCACAACGAAAATACGCTCGACTTGTATTTCGCGTGGGGCCGTCGCCTCGGCCGGTTGTTGTACGAAGGCAAATGGTACGATCCGGAAGCGCTGATGATCAAAGATGCGCTGATGCGCTGGGTCGCACCGTCGATAACTGGCGAGGTAACGTTCGAACTGCGCCGAGGCGACGATTACACGTTGCTCGACACCAAAGCCACGTATATGGCGTATGCCCCGGATAAGTTGTCGATGGAACGCGTCGAAGAACCGGCTTTCACGCCCGAAGATCGTATCGGCGCACTCGAATTGCAAAATCTATCGATTGCCGATAACCGTGCAATGTTGCTGCACCACATGCAACAGTTGCAAGTGCGCGGCAGCGCCGGGACCAACAGCGACGGCGGCATTGGTCGGTTGCTGGGCACCAGCGATGAGTAAGCGCCGGCGGAAACCCGGTGGTACGGGTGCGACAGCACGTACCCGCCCGCGTCAGTCGGCCTCGGGCGCCGCCGCTTTAGGTGCGTTCGGATCACTGCACGTCAGCGGACGCACGCCTTGATACGCCAAGCGCGGACGTTTGGCGTCAAATAGTTGAGCAGGGTCGAGCACCCCTTTGCGCTTGCGTAACGTCGTGACCATCTCGTCGCGGATGATGCTGTCCGTAAGTTCGATGGCACCGGCCGGCAGCTTGAGCCGCCCGATGAGGCCATCGCCGCCCGACGCTAAGAAGTCACTGGTCACCAGTTTGTATGTTTTGGCATCATCCAACGGTTTGTTTTTTACCGTGATGTCGACCTTGAGTTGAAAATCTTTGCACACCGCTACGGCCGTCACGCCGGCCCACGAATGAATCGCGCCGCCCCGGCCCAAATTGGTGGTGAGCAATTTTCGTACGTGTTTGCCTTGGAGTTGCACGACGGCAAACCGATTATCGAACGGCATGGCTTCGAACAATTGGCCAAACGTCAGCGCCCCGGCCGGCAAGTCCGAGCGTAAGCCGCCGCCATTGGTTAACGCCATGTCGGCCTCGGGATGCGCGGCCATCATCAAGTCCGCGAACAAATTTCCCAGCGGACTTTCTTTGTCATACGCTTTCCAAATCGCCGATGTTGCGGTCACGCCAAGCGGTTCATTGCGCAACTTGCCGGTCCGGGCAATCGCAACATCTACGATCCGTTGCACCTCACCGTCGATAACGACCGGCTGGCCTTCGTACGGTTGCGGTGAGCATTGGCCCACCGGCACCGGGTTACCACCAGGCCCCTGCGCACAAAGATCCTGCGGTTGATGAATCTTGGTCGAGACAACGTGGCCGCCTACGTTGAGCCGCAAGTCGACCCGCCCAAAGGCGCGCCCAGACGAGTACGATTCGATTACCGCCGCGTCGTTGATCCGATGGGCAATCGCAGCGTGGGTGTGACCGGCGATTACAACATCGATTGCACCTTTGGGAATATCGCCCAACACTTTGAACAGTTCCTCTTGTGTGTCGCAACTCGACAGATCGTTGGGGTTGTGCAAATCAGCACATTTGCTACCGATGTGCATCGACGCGACCACAACGTGGGCACCGCCGTCACGTAAGCGCTTCGCTTCCGAGGCCAGATTGATCGCCGGCGCGGCCATCTTGAGTCCGATAAAGTTTGCCGGCATCGTAGTAAACGGCGTAGCTTCGGTGGTCACGCCGATGATGCCAACTTTAATCGGCGCGGCATCACCTTCACGCAGCAACGACACCACCGTCGAGGGCGGCATGTTGGGCCACTTGATGCGCAAGTTACTCTGCGCATCGAGAATGTTCGCGGTAAGCAATGGAAACTTTGCTTCGGCGGCACGGGCTTTGAGCGCACCACGCGCGTCGTCTTCGACGGATTTCGCAGTAACTGCGGGCCCGGGCGGGCCAAAGTCAAACTCGTGGTTGCCGATGGCTGCGGCAGCGTAGCCGAGCTGGTTGTACGCAGCGATGACATCAGCGCCCTCGGCCAGGTTGGACTCTAAGGTGCCTTGAAACATGTCACCTGCGTCGACCAATAAGACCGCACCTTGATCTCGGCCGCGCGCTGCACGCAGGTTATTGACGTAACCGGCGAAGATCGGTAAGCGTTCCAAAGCGCCATGCAAATCGTTGGTGCCGACAATGGAAATCGTAAAAGATCCAACCGCAGCATGCGGCAGTCGTCGCGGCGCACGCTTGACGGGGCTGCTACAACTACTTAATGCAACTGCCGTGGCGGCAACCCAAGCCAAAGATACAAAGCGCATGCGGAGGTTATACAGGAAGGGGCAGATTGTTTAGGGCGATAACGTCGGCTTTGCGTCGATCAGCCTCACGGCCGGATTGGCGTCCAGCGTAGCCGTGTCTGGGATTTCTTGATCTTCACCTAAATCCAACGTGCCATCGAGGGCCAACGACGCAGCGGTAAGCTCAGCATCAAGGCGGCCGACACGGCGTGCAACGATCGCGGCTGGATCACTGAGCAACTCAAGGCGAAAGGCGGGCCCCGCTCCGAGCGTACGCTCGTTCGCTCCATTTTTGGGCCCCGTAACCACGTCGTTGGCCTCAGGTGCACCAGCTTCGTTGCCCAGGGTGGCGATAACCCAACGGCCGTCACTGACACTGCAATCGAGACGCTGACTCGGTTCAAGCACTTGTAAGCGTGGACCACAATCCACGATCGCTAGCGGTGCGGTCGGAGCTAGCTCGGAAAAGCCGCGAACGGCCAGCGCCGCGACGCTATGGCTATCAATGGTCCGTGCCGGTAGCGCCCAATGCCAATCGTCGCCGGCCTCGCCCATGACCAGCACCACCGTCGAGCGGTCGGGCGCAGTCACGGTGCAAGCCGGTGGCCCAGCGGCTACAACGCCAGGACTACAGTGTGCCACCACTGTAATAGCCGACTTGGCCAACTCGCCTTCGATGCTGCGTTCGAGTTCGGCGAAGCGGTTAGCCGCAGTGCCGCAGCGGCATCCCGTTACGGAAAGGCTCACGGCTACAACCGCCGCTGCGATGGGTTGGGACAACACGCGGGCCGGAGATTAACCAGATTCTACCGACGCTGGGTAGCCGACAGCGGGCCGGACGCGTAGGCATTTGACAACACAGCGAGTTTCAAACTAGCATCGCGATGAATGAACGCTCATTCATCGACAATGGCGAGTTGGAACAGGAGTCAGACATGAGCACCGAACCAGGCCGACGCGTGGCCTTAGTAGCCGGCTTACGCACGCCTTTTGCGAAACAAACCACCTGCTATCGTTCGATGTCAGCGCTGGAGCTTGGCACCGCGGTAGTTGCCGAGTTGATTGCCCGAGCTGGGGTACCGCGCAACGACATTGAACGAATTGTGTACGGCCAAGTAGTGCCTTCGCTGTCCGGGCCCAATATCGCGCGTGAAATCGTGTTGGACGCGGGGCTCAACCGCACGATGGATGCGTATTCAGTATCACGCGCATGTGCCACCAGCTATCAAGCCACCGCGGACATTGCGCAAGCGATTATGAGCGGCGAGATCAGCTGTGGCATCGCTGGTGGCGCCGATAGTTCAAGCGATGTGCCCATTGCCGTAAGCAAAAAACTTTCTGCTGCGTTGATTAGGCTCAATAAAGCCAAGAACCTGCCCGACCGACTCAAAGCCTTTGCCGGCCTTGGCGCCCGCGACTTATTGCCTGAACCGCCGGCCCTCAAGGAGCGCTCAACCGGCTTGACCATGGGCGAGCACGCCGAACAGATGGCGTTGGCCAATGGCATCAGCCGCGCCGATCAAGATGCGTTCGCCCATCGCAGCCACACGCTCGCCGCAGCGGCTTGGGCCGACGGCCGTTTTGGCCAAGAAGTCATGACGGTCTACGTGCCGCCGAAATTCACGGACGCGGTCAGCGAAGATAATCTAGTGCGCAAAGATAGCGACCTGGCAAGTTATGCCGCATTGCGCCCAGCGTTCAATAAACAATTTGGCACGCTGACCGCAGCCAACAGTTCGCCCTTAACCGACGGCGCGTCGGCAGCGCTGTTGATGCGCGAGGACCAAGCCAACGCGCTAGGCCTCACGCCCCTGGCATTTATCCGCAGCTACGCGTTCACCGCGCTCGATCCCAACGGTCAAATGCTGATGGGGCCGGCCTACGCCATTCCCAAAGCGTTGGCCCGCGCCGGCCTGACGTGGGATCAGCTCAAGCTCGTCGATTTGCATGAAGCGTTTGCAGCGCAAGTGCTCAGCGTCACTCAGGCCATTGAATCCAAAAGCTGGGCGCAAAAGCATCTGCAGCAGGACCACGCCATCGGTGCGGTCGACTGGGACCGCGTCAACGTCATGGGCGGCTCGCTTGCGTTGGGCCATCCGTTTGCAGCGACCGGCACCCGGCAACTCACACAAGTGGCACGCGAACTTCGGCGCCGTGGTGGCGGGTTTGGCTTGTTGGCGGCCTGTGCCGCTGGCGGGCTGGGGGCAGCAATGATCATCGAGGTGGAGTCATGAGTGAATTTGTTCGCATCGAACGTGACGGCGCGATCGCCATTCTAGTGCTTGATGTGCCCGGTGAAGCGGTCAACACGCTTTCGCCCAAGTTCTCCGACGCTTTTGCGCAAGCGATTGCCACGGTTGAATCCGACCCCGCGATCGCCGCCGCGATTGTAATTAGTGGCAAAAAAGACAATTTCATCGCCGGCGCCGACATCAAGGTGTTGGAAACTGTCCGGTCAGCGGACGAAGGTGTGGCGCTGTCAAAACAGGGCCAAGCCGCCTTGCAACGGTTGGCAACTCTTGGCAAACCGTTAGTTGCAGCTATTCACGGCGCGTGTTTGGGCGGTGGGCTGGAGGTCGCGTTGGCGTGTCACTATCGCGTCGCGACCGACGACAAAAAGACCAAACTGGGTCTCCCTGAAGTACAACTTGGGCTCCTGCCAGGTGCTGGCGGTACGCAACGCCTGCCGCGCCTGGTCGGGTTCCAAGCAGCCATGGGCATGCTGCTCAGCGGCCGGTCGACTGACCCAGGTACTGCCGTGCGACTGGGGTTGTTTGCCAAAGCCGTG
>JAGPDK010000204.1 GCA_018057605.1 Kofleriaceae bacterium
ATGCACCCGATGGTAATCACGCGGCGACAAATAGATCGTGCAATACGCGCCGCCAACAAAGGCTTGGGCGCTTGCGTCATCGCACAACAACGCGCCAAGTGAGTAGTTACGGCCTTTGGCCTGCACCAGCGTATCACCCACAATCGCGCCGCTGGCAGCCATCACGCCGTCGCAAGGCGAAACCAAAACATCGTCGTGGCTATCAACGTGCCGCGAGGCTGGGGTCAAGCGCCGAGCAAAAAAGTCGCCTAACGAAACGTAGTCGGCCAAGGGCTTTTCAACTTCGTCCAAATTGGCACCGACGGCCCGCGCAAAGGCTCGAAAAGCTGGCGCGCGCAAGGGCATGGGCACTCGCGCCCGCGCGGCTGCCCCAACCAAAGCCGAGTACAATGCACCGAGACCCGGTCGCGCCGTCACCTTGTCGGTCAATGGTGGCCTCATAGGATACAAAGGTTAACAACCCCCCGTCACAATACAGTGCCAGTCGCCATCGCGCGGCACAAGGGACCAGAGGCCGAAGTATTGCGAACAATGTACCTTGCTTGGCTCACGGCGGTGGTTGGATGTCGGCGGCCTTCATCCGAGCCCGAAAAGCGTCGATCTTGCGCACTGCGTCGTAGTAGTTGGCTGGCGATATATACTGAATAAGCTGGGCGAGATCGTTCCATTCGCTATCGAGCCGCATGCCGTACTTGGTTTTAAAAGCCGTGTACTCGCGGACGGCCGACTGAAACCGCGCCATCACTTGCTCGTGACTTAGCGTTGGCATCGGATCTTTAGGTTTTGCGTCGACGACACGCGCCGGTCGCAGCCCAGGATTACGTGGTGAGGCGTCGACTACCGCAACCGGCGGCGCAGCATCAAGCGGCATGACTGCGGGGGCAGCATCCAGCAAGCTGGTCATCACCACGCTGGACGCGACGTGTGGCCCTGGCCCGGCATCGATGACGGCTGGTTGCGGCACCGGCCGTTCGGTGCTGTCGCGGGTCATGGCGTACACGCCACCAACAATGGCGGTCGCGACAATTGCGACGACAACCACAGTATTGAACCGCGTTCGACGCGGAAAGGTTGGCGAGGTTTCGGCGGCCGGTTCGCTGTGGTCACGGGGGAGCGGTGCCGCGGCCACCGTTACGACCGGCGCAACCGGCGGCATCGCGGTGGCATCCCGCGCTAACAGCGGCGACGGCGTAGCATGACCCAGGGGCGGTAGCTGGGTGGTGCGCCGACGACGTGCCAGCGCGCCCCCGGCGCCAACAGCCGAGGCAAAGGAGACCGTCTGCACCGCTTGCGTTGAGAACGCGTCTTGAAAATCATCGAGATGGGTAGCGGCAATGCGCGCGTTCATTTCTCGCTGCAAGGCTAAATCTTCGCTGAACAGCTCGCGCAAAAACGTGCCGAGCTGATCGGTCGACATCGTCGGATTTACCACGGCGAGTTTGCTGGCTAACGCATCGCGCATGTCAGCGGCGTTTTGGTAGCGATCTTCAGGCTGTGGTGCCAAACAAATCGACACGATGTCGTCGAACGGCGCCAGCTCAGGATCGATATCGGACGGGACTTTGTGTTCGCCTTTGGAAACCATGCGCGCAAGCGCGCGATAGTCAGGCGACTCCCCTACTCGGTATAAACGTTCGCCGGCCAGCAACTCGAAAAGCACCACGCCGGCCGCATAGATGTCGGTCCGGTGGTCAACGATACCGCCGCGAATCAACTGCTCGGGGGCCATGTAGCCGAACTTCCCGAAACCCATTTTGGGATCGGTCGCGGTGCCACGCAACGCACTTTTAGCGATGCCGAAATCGATTACTTTGATCTCGCCTTCGAACGACACCACGATATTGGGGGGGGAAATGTCACAATGCACCAGATTGAGCGAGCTGCCATCGACGGCCGTGCGCCGATGCGCATAGGCCAGGCCGTTGGCCAATTCACGTGCGACGTACAACGCGAGCGCCGTCGGCATTCGCATCGCGCGCTGCGCTAGCGTTGAAAATAACCGCCGCAGATCGCGCCCCTCAATATATTCGAGCGCCAAAAAGTATTCGTCACCAACGCGACCCACTTCAAAAACTTGGGCGATATTAACGTGCTGCAATTTAATCGCAACTTGAGCTTCGTCGACAAATCGCGAAATAAACTGCGCGTCTTGCGCCAAGTGCGGCAAAACTTTTTTGATAACAGCGAGCTTTTCAAAACCCGCCAGCCCGTGCTTGGCTAAAAAGATCTCACCCATGCCGCCACGCGACAAGCGCTGCACCAACAGGTACCGGCCAAAGACCTGGGGCAAGCCAGACTCGATTTCGACCGATACGGTCGGTATGTCTGACTGCAGATTCAAGGCCTGTATCTTGAACGCTCGCACGCTGCGAAACAAGCCCCACCGAGATGATCGGGCATGCCTAACTTACGTATCATTTTTCCCGCATCAGCAAGTGATTCTGCTACCTTGCGCCCACGTGCAAGTATTTTCGGCATTGAAGTGCGCCACGATGGCGCTGTTGGGTAGCGCTGGCTCTGTCCTGGCGGGATGCGGCACTGCCGCCAATGAGCCGGTCGCCATCGTGCTCGATGTGCCCAACGGGCCCCTCGAACCCAAAGGTGCAGCCACCGTAGCGGTAACGTTGCACTCCATTACCAACAACAACAAAGAATTTCGCACCGCAAACGTGAGCGCCAGTGGTGCGTTCGATATCGGTGAAATGCCTAAGAACCAAACCGGCCGCCTCGAAGCTGCGTTGCGCGGTGAAAGCGGTGCGCTGATTGGCTACGGTCGCAGCGTCGAGGTTGTGCGTTTCGATCAGGGCGGCACCGCGATCGTACCGGTGCGACGGCCCATGTTGTATTTGGGCAGCGGTACATCAACATTTTCCACCGCTGGCAACGGCACCCCCATGACCAACGGCTGGGCCCTGCGGTCGGCCGTTGTCGCCGACGTATCCCCAGATGCCACCGCAATTGGCACCAGCCCGCGGCTGGGCACCAACGCCGGATACTTGGTAGCAGCGGCTGGCACGATCTACGGCCTACAACAAGCCATCGGAGCCGATGGCGTGGGCAATGGTGCGGTAACACTGATCGAACTTCGCAGCGAAGACCATGCGCTTGCGCCAGCGCGGCCCATCGCGGTGACCGGCGATATCCGTGAAGCTGCAGGCTCCGACGACGGGCAAGCAATTGCGATCGCAACGTCGGACGGCGCGTGGCTCGTGCATGTCGCGACGGGTGCGACCGATCGACTTGCCACCGGCCCCTACGATCGCATCGCGATTCGCGATGTCGTTACCGATGCAACGCAACACGAAGTATTCGCGCTAGCAGGTCGCGTCCACGATTTCGCTACCTGTACAAACGTTGCCAAACTTGAGCGCATGACAATCACCGGCGACACGCCGAGCAAGTCGCAAGTTGCGATGGGGGCAATCTCCGATGTCAGTACCGCCAATGGCCGGGTGTTTTTCAGCAATGTCTGCACCGGCAAGATCAGCGAAGTCACCGCTACCGGCCCCGTCGATATTCGCGCAACCGGCGGCCATCCAACCAACCTCGTAGCGTCGGATGCCCAAGTCTGGTTTAGCGAAATTCGCGGCACCACGGATCGAATTTTTGCAGTGTCATCGTTGGTGTTGAGTAGCAACGACCCACCGCGGCTCCTATGGCAAACCCCGGCGACACTTTTGCTGGTGACCAGCGAAATTGAAGGGGTGCAGCGGACCCTCAAACCCAACAGTGTTGATCTCGACGAGCTAATCCTCATTAGCAACGAATTTGTGGCATTGCGCACGCGGATGGCGTTTGACGTGCCCCGGCCCGACCTCACCAACTTGCCTCGTATCGCCGCGCAAACTGATGCCGCCTGGATTATTTCGGTGGCGAGTGGGGCTGTAGTGTCCAACTACCAAAGCTGGTGCAAAGTATTGCAAACTTGCAACAACGCCGATGTTTGTGGATGGAGCTGCGATGTTGCCGCAGGTATTAGCCGCCCTACCCCCGGCAACGAACATCGGTTGCGTTCGTTGGCAGCCACATTTCAGCGTCGATAACCATGCCTCAAATTCGTACCTATTCATTGTTGCTAGTCGTGCTGCTGGGGCTATGCGCGTGGGGCACTATGTCGCCTAGCTACGCCGAAACCATGTCGCCCAAACGCAAAATTGCGATTCTCGAATATCGCTCGGGATCAAGCGCCTTGCCCAACTTGGCCAACCGCATCGCCGGCGTGATGCGCAAAACAACATCGCTCGCGGTCCTGAGTCCCGACCAAACGCGCGCCATCATTGGCGACGGCCTCGATGAAAGCATCGTCACATGTGCAGGCGCCGCCGAATGTCTGGCCCGCATCGGCGCAAAAGCCGGCGTTGCCGAACTGGTCCTGGTTGGCATCAGCGAATTTGGCGGCGTGATTGTGACACTGCAACGGATCAACACCCGCTCCGCCGATGTCGCGGGGCGCATCGCCGATTCGCTCGAGGCCGGCCTGACCCCGACCGACGAGCAACTCGTTGCCTACCTGAGCCGATTGTTGCCACCGAGCGATTTTCTGCAGTTCGGGATCATTGATATCGTAGCCAATATTGCCGGCGCGTCGGTTTCCGTGGGCGGCCAGAAACGTGGTGTTACGCCCTTGCCAGCGCTGCGCGTCGACGCGCCAGCAACCTATGATGTGAAAGTCGAAAAGCCCGGCTACGTACCATTTCGCGCCACCATTCAAGTGCCGCCTGACGGCACCGTGCAGGTGAAGGCCGAACTTGCGCGGCACACGCAACGCGCCTGGTATGCGCGCTGGTGGGTGTTAGCTGGCGCAGGCGTAATTGTAGCTGGGGCCACCGCAAGCATATTTTATGCAACGTCGACCGACGACCCGAGCAACACGGTGCCGGTCACCGGCACGATCGATTGATTACAACGCCCCGAACCCTGGCGACGTGCAGCCTGCGTTCACCGCTGCACGAACGGCAACGTCGCCCGCATCACCACCGCGTCTTCGCCATCGCGGTAGTAACCGCGCCGGACCACCACGTCGGCAAAACCATAACGCCGGTACAACGCCAGCGCCGCTGCATTGCCGGCGCGAACTTCAAGCAACGCTTGGGTAACCTGGGTGGCAGCGGCGGCCTGTGACATCTCGGCAAACAGAGCATGTGCCACGCCACGCCGACGATAATCAGCGTGACTAGCAATCGCGAGCAGTTGCAGCTCGCCCGCGAGCAACCAGTAATTGCAAAACCCCACGATGGTAGGCGCTTGAGCCGAGCCAACATCGGCTACCGAGACTCGGCCATGCGGCAAAACAAGCTGTTCGACAAACGTGTTTGGCGGATACGGCGTGATGAAGCCTTGCCGCTCGATCGCTTCGACCGCTGCCAAATCAGCGGCCAGCATCGGACGGACGCGAATGCCCTGGCTAGCCACGTGGTTTTGGCAGCGCGGCTGCGGCAACGGCGCGCCAGGTTGCTTCGACGTTGTCGCCGGTTTGCACCGACACCGCGAAAGGATCGCGCCGTAACGACATCTGCTTTTTAGCGGCCAACACCGCCATCGTTCGCTGATTTTTAGGCAGCTTGTCACATTTGGTCATCGCCACAATCATCGGGATACCGCGGGCTTCGAGCCATGGCACAAAATCGAGTTCTTCGGCTTCCGGCCCGCGACGCAAATCGATCAGTAACAACACGGCTTTGAGCGTCGCGCGCTCGCTGAGATAGGCCTCAATCAGCGGCTGCCACGACGCGCGCAAATCACGATTTACTTCGGCAAATCCATACCCGGGTAAATCGACTAGATGCATGGCGTTGCCATGGGATTCAACCCGAAACCAGTTGAGCAGCCGGGTGCGGCCCGGCGTCCGCGACGTGCGTGCCAAGCCATCTTGCCCCGTCATCGCATTAATCAAACTCGACTTGCCAACGTTGGATCGTCCAACCACTGCGACTTCGGGCAGCGTTGCGACCGGAAACCCCGCAGGCTCGGCAGCCGAGATAACAAACGATGCGCGTAACCTAGTCATGCCGGTTGGTACCGCGAACACCCGCTACCGCCAAGCGACGTCGGTGTGCGATTTTTAGGTTTTGCCTCGCCGTGCGATTTCGCAGTTTTGCGTCGGCGTCCACCGTGCTACCCATGACCGGTGTCATCGCCACGTGTAATCGGACTCACAGGAGGCATCGCTGCGGGTAAAAGCCAAGTGGCAGCGCTCCTGCGATCGCGTGGTGCGGCGATCGTCGACGCTGACTTGGTTGCACGCGAAGTGGTGCAGCCCGGCCAAGCTGCGTATCACGATATCGTCGAGTATTTTGGCCCCAGCGTGCTGCACGATGATGGCAGCATCGATCGCAAACGTTTGGGCGCAAAAGTGTACGCATCCGCCGAAGCCCGAGCCGTACTGGGCCGCATCACCCATCCGCGCATCGCAGCGGCCAGCCAGCAGCACATCGCAAGCTTGGCGCGCGCTGGTGCCAAGGTGATATTTTACGAAGCTGCGCTGTTAGTCGAAAACCAAATTCATCGCAGCCTTGATGCGCTCATCGTTGTCACCACCGATGATGCAACTCAGTTGCAGCGACTCATGACCCGTGATGGGCTTTCGCAAGCCGAGGCCCAGGCCCGGGTCGCGGCGCAAATGCCCCAATCCGTCAAAGCTGCGCTCGCCACCTGGCTGATCGAAAACAATGGCGATTTGGCTGCACTGGCGCAACGCGTCGCCGACGTTGTCACGGCAATCGAAACGAGGTTCGGACCGTTGCAGCCGCAGTCAACGGAAGCCTAACTTTTTTCACTGGGGTCGCGGGCGTCACTCGCATCGCGGGCGTCACTCGCATCGGTGAGCTCCGCAGGATCGATCATCGCTTTGGTACGTAGGCCGGCGCGTTCCAGTACTTTGTACAAAAACTTCCGTTCGAGCCCGGCGAGTCGCGCAGCTTGCGACAAATTGCCAGCTGCTCGAACCAACAAATCTTCGAGATATTCACGTTCAAACCGCGCGACCACCGCATCTTTGGCTTCGTGAAACGGCCGATCTGCCCGCGCCGTGGTGGTCGCTGCGATCGGGGCGGCCATGGTCGGCCGCAACAGAATAGGCAACGATTCAAAGGTGTCGTCAGGTGCCGACAACGCCACCGCGCGGGTGATGACATTGCGCAGCTCGCGCACATTGCCCGGCCAGTGGTAGCGCTCCAACCGCTCCAAGGCCACGCCACCCACGCTGGGAATCAAATGGCCTGCGCCAGCGCGGGTCAGAAACAGTTCAACCAGTTCGCGTAGATCGCCGTGCCGTTGGCGTAACGGCGGCACGTGAACTTCAACGACGGCGAGGCGATAGTACAAATCGCCGCGAAAGCCGCCGCGCGCGACTTCGCCAAAAACATCGCGATGGGTGGCGGCCACGATGCGTACATCGTAGCGTTCAGGTTTGCGGCTGCCCAAAGGAATTACTTCGCCAGCTTCCAACATGCGCAACAACTTGGGCTGCAACGCGACTGGCAAGTCACCAATTTCGTCGAGGAACAGCGTGCCACCGTGGGCCGCGGCAAACGCACCCAGGCGCTCACCAGCAGCGCCGGTAAAGGCACCTTTGGTATGCCCAAACAGATCGCTTTCGATCAATGATTCGGTACTTGCGCCACAATCAAACACCACGAACGGACCATTGCGGCGTGGACTTGCGTCGTGGACCGCGCGCGCGGCGAGCTCTTTGCCGGTACCACTTTCACCGAGAAACAACACCGGCGCGGCGGTCCGACTCGCCCGTTCCAAAATAGCAAAAATCTGCCGCATCACCGTGCTGGTGCCGCGCATCGCGCCGAAATGGTCGTTGGTACTCGCCGGAATATCGATGGCTTCGTCGGCCGGCATTACTTGCACCAAGGTTTTGCCGACCCGCAACATCACACCGGGTGGGGCCGTGACCTTGGACACCGAAACGCCGTCAATCGTCGTGCCGTTTTTGGATCCCAAATCGGTGATCACAAAGCCCGTTACCGACGGTGCAATGGTGCAGTGACGGCGCGACACCCATGGATCCGTCAACACCACATCACAGGACTTTTCGCTGCCGATCACCACGCCAACCGCGGGCAGATCGATTTCCAACCCTGCATTTTGGCCGTCCAAGACGCGTAACCTAGCCCGCCGCGCTGCGACCGGAAGCGCTGTGTTGGTAACGCGTGTGACTTGCATAACTACGCTACGACTCCGCGCATGACCATTTGACACAAGTAGCGCAACGCTTCCATCCGCGGCATGCCGGACACATCGAGCAGCTCATCGTAGCTGATGCCGCCGTCGATCCGCGACACCAAAAATGCTGCCCGTGGGCCGATCTGCAGGCCGCCTAGTTCGTTCATGGGTTTCGCCAAACGTGGATGGTGCTGCATGTCGCCAAGATATTGCTGTAGCCCGACCAAGATCTCATCGCGATGCCGGTGCACCAATTTTTGGCCGAGTGCGCTTTCCGGGGCCTGGGCCAGAGCCAATTCAATCGCCGTTACGGCGCGTTCAAGCTGGCCGTCGCGCCGCGCTTCTACGGCCAGCGCCAATAACCCGGTAATGCGGCGCCGCACAAAATCATCGCGCCCTTCGTTGCCCGGTGCGGTCGCGTCAAGTTCGTGGAGGATCGTCGCGCCACCTGCTGCAATGGGATCAAACGCCAGCACGGGTTCGACCTGGGTTGCGGCACGAGTGATGTTTACCGACTCCGGCACCGGCCGCGACCCGTCGAATTCGTCATCGCGATCGTCTTGCTCGTACGCCGAATCATCGCTGACAGGTGCGAGCGATTCGATCACCAACTCCGGCGATAAATCGAGGTTCGGATCAAATTGCGCTACCGCAAGCCGCGCCGATTGGCTCAAGTCTTCGGTGCGCGCCGCAGCCGGCGGCATGAGCGCCTCCGGTTTGATCGGAAACAAATCGCTGCGGGTCTTACCTCGCCCAGTTGCCACCGCGGGTTCAAACGGTTGCACAAACGCGGGTGCCGCTACATCCGCCAGCTCAGGCAAAATCCCGGGCGCAAAGTCCAACAACTCCGCCGTCGGCCGGCTTGGCGCCGTGACAATGGCGTTGGCCGTAGCCGTGGCCGTAGCCGTGGCCGTAGCCGTAGCCGTAGCCCGAGCAGTGCCTAACGGTTCGTCAAATGGACCACTGCTCGCTTCATCGACGTCGTCCAAATCGATTGCATCAGGCGACGTCGGCGTACGCAACGACATCTTGAATTGTGGC
>JAGPDK010000657.1 GCA_018057605.1 Kofleriaceae bacterium
GTGTTGGCGATGCCTGTGATGTCTGTTGGTTCAACCGTTACCGCGCGCGCCTGCGCCAATATCGCCTTAGTAAAATATTGGGGCAAACGCGATGCCGAGCTCAACCTACCGGCGGCTGGCAGCTTGTCGCTCACGCTCGGCGCATTAGTGACCCAAACTAGCGTGCGTTTCGATGCGGCGTTAGCTGGGGACACCATGCTGCTCGACGGCCGGCCGGCCGCCGCCAAAGAACTCGCAAGGACCTCTCAGTGGCTCGATTTGATTCGGCGCCGGGCAGGCATTCAACTGCGGGCCCACATCGATTCGCATAACCATTTTCCAACTTCGTCGGGTTTGGCATCGTCAGCGTCGGGGTTTGCAGCCCTTGCAGTCGCAGCCGCCGGCGCCGCCGGCTTGTCGCTTGCACCACGGGATCTGTCCATGTTGGCGCGCCAAGGCTCAGGCTCGGCCGCGCGGTCGCTGTTTGCGGATTTTGTTCGCATGCATGCAGGCAGCCTCACCGACGGTAGCGATGCCTTCGCCGAACCAATCGCCAGTGCGCTGGCGCCCAATGTACGCATGGTGATTTGCGTAGTCGGCGGTGGCACACCCAAGACTCACGGCTCGCGCGATGCAATGGATCACACGGCGGCAACCTCACCGCTGTATCAGGCCTGGGTAGACTGCGTCCCTGCGGACCTGCACACCGCCGAACAAGCGTTACGCGACGGCGATTTACCCACCCTCGGCGCGTTAACGGAAGCCAATGCCTTGGCGATGCACGCCTCGGCCATGGCGGCACGACCCGCTGTCATTTATTGGCAACCACCGACGCTAGCACTCCTGCACCGCGTGCGGGAGTTGCGGGCCGACCGCTTGCCGGGTTGGGCCACCATGGATGCGGGGCCGCACGTCAAAGTACTCACCGACGCAGCCAACGCCGATGCTTTAGCAACCGCGTTGCGTGAGGTGCCTGGGGTCACCGACGTGATTATCAGCAGCGCCGGGCCCGGGGCCACGGTGGTGGCGGCCGCGTGACGCTGATTGCCACCGCACCAGGCAAGCTCATGCTCGCCGGCGAATATGCGGTGCTCGACGGTGGGCCAGCATTAATCGTCGCCGTATCGCGGCGTGTGCGGGCCCGCTTGGTCGCGCCGACCGCAACACCGCCGCTGCTGTCCGAGTTCATCGCCGGCATTGCAGCGTTGTTTGAACAACAAGGCCAACCGTTGCTGGCCGCCGCTGCGCGCCGCGTTATAGTTGATTCATCGAGTTTTTATCTCGGCCGGCAAAAACTTGGTTTGGGCTCAAGTGCCGCAGTCACCGTAGCCACGATTGCATGCGTCATTGGCAACCTGCTGGGCGTCGACGCAGCACAACCCGATCGCATCGTTGAATTCGCCGAGCAGGCCCATGGCAATGTGCAAGGCGCACGCGGCGCACGCGGCAGTGGTGCCGACTTGGTGACGTGCGCCCACGGTGGCGTTGTGCGGTTTGTGCGCGGTGGCTCGCCAGCGGTGCAGCAATACAGCGGCCTGCCCGACGGCGCGCAAATCGTTGCGTTTTTCACCGGTCAAAGCGCCGACACGGCGCAGCTGGTTGCCAACGTACGTGCCTCCCAGCAAAACGCCCCCGCGCAGGTCAATCGCGCGTTAACCGCTATCGCCGCCGCCGCCAGCAACGCCGCCCGCGCCGTCGCCCACAACCACCTCGGCGATTTTATTACCGCGCTGCAACAAAATGCGCTTGGGTTAGCAGCGCTGGGCCAGGCCGCGATGCTCGAACTTGAAACCGAGGCGGTCCGCAAGGTCCGCCTCGCCGTGAATCGCGCCGACATCTGCGTCAAAACCACCGGCGCGGGCGGTGGTGATATTGCGGTAGTGGTCGGGCCACCCTCGTTAGATGTAACCGAAACCACCCAACGGATCATCCAAGCTGGGTGCAACGTCATTCCCCTCTCACTGACCCCGCGCGGCGTGGACTTCGAGACGAGCGCGGGGTAAAAACTCCCGCAGTGTCGTCGCGCATCCCAGGCTTTTACAAACTCTCGGTGGCCGAGCGCCGTGCGCGTATTGCCGCTGCGGCCGGGCTCAGCGCCGCACAACTGACCGCGCTCGACGCCAATGCGCTTTCGCTCGATGCCGCCGATGGCATGATCGAAAACGTCATCGGTGAGTATGCGTTGCCGTTTGCCGTTGCACTCAATTTTGTCATTGATGGCCAAGCCCGCTTTGTGCCGATGGCCGTCGAAGAAGCGTCGGTGGTCGCAGCGGCGTCCAATGCCGCCAAGATGGCGTCGAGCACCGGTGGGTTTACCTCACAGTGTTCGGCGCCGATTATGGTCGGCCAAGTGCAACTGCTCGATATCGTCGACGTTGACCGTGCCCGCGACGCAATTTTGGCGCACAAAGCTGAGTTGCTAACATTCGCGGCGTCCATCGTGCCACGCCTGGTTGAACGCGGCGGCGGGCCACGCGACATCACGGTACGCGAACTATCTCGTCCACCAATGCCCGACGGTGGCATGTTGGTAGTGCACTGGCACATCGATTGTCGTGATGCCATGGGCGCCAATTTGGTCAACACGCTTTGTGAACGCACCGCCGAGCGGCTAGCCGAGCTGGCCCAAGCCACCGTCGGGCTACGGATTTTATCGAACTACAGCGACGAGCGCACTGTGA
>JAGPDK010000658.1 GCA_018057605.1 Kofleriaceae bacterium
GGTCCGGGTTGACCCGTCCGGGTTGACCGCGGCGAAAATGTCCCTCGGTCCGGGTTGACGCAAATGACGAGACGCTGGCCCGGCGA
Organism: Kofleriaceae bacterium; assembly: GCA_018057605.1. Classification (GTDB taxonomy): domain Bacteria; phylum Myxococcota_A; class Polyangia; order Haliangiales; family Haliangiaceae; genus JABFXX01. The sequence goes on from JAGPDK010000658.1 coordinate 87, forward strand.
AAATGTCCCTCGGTCCGGGTTGACCGAAAATGTCCCTCGGTCCGGGTTGACGAACCCCGGTCGGGCGCCGGCAAAACAAACCCCGGTCGGGCGCCGGCAAAACAAACCCCGGTCGGGCGCCGGGCCGGTCGGGCGCCGGGGGCGCCGCGCGCCGACGCCTGATCCTTCGATCCTTCGATCTTTCACCCCGGGGCTTGGCCACGAATACGCGGCAAAAGCATGACGAAGTTGCAGGGCTTGTGGCGGTTATCGAGTTGCGGAATCAAAATCTTTTCCATACCCAAGCGCACGCCGCCGGTGGAGCCGGGCAGCAAGAAGACATAGGTTTGTCCGCACAGGGCTGCAGTGGCGCGGCTTTGAATGGTGGAAGTGCCAATCTCGGCGAAGGACAAGTAGCGAAACAGTTCGCCGAAGCCAAGAATCTCTTTGCTGATCAAGGGCCGCAGCGCTTCGGGGGTGACATCGCGCGGGGTGACACCGGTGCCGCCGGTGGTGATGATGACATCAATGCCAGGGTCAGCAATCCAGGTGGCCAATTGCGCACGGAGGGTCAGCTCATCGTCGCGCACAATGACATGGGCGGCAACGCGATGGCCGGCCGCACCCAGGAGGTCGCGAATCAGCATGCCCGATTTGTCATCGGCACTGGTACGGGTGTCGGATACGGTGAGCACTCCAACATTGACGGCCACAAATTCGCGTTCCATGCCGGCATGGTAGCTCGCCGCGGATCAGCGTGCAGAGCTAACCGTGATGAATTGTTTGGATTATTGCCATGCTACCTGGCTGCCCGAGGTCACGGAGGCCGGAGGTGCAAAGCCGCGAACAATCGATAGATCGTTGGCCGAGGCCAGGCGTTGAACCCTACATGAAACGCAGCGACCTCCCCATTGCCTCGCCATGTAGCAAAGACTGGGACACCATGACCGCCGCTGGCCGCAAGCGGTTTTGCAGTGACTGCAAAAAGCATGTACACGACATGAGCTGCATGAGCCGCAGCGAAGCTGGCGCATTTTTGCGTGAACATGCCGGCCAACATTTATGCGTGCGCTACGCCCACGACAGCGCTGGCAATTTGTTGTTTGCACCCGCCGAGCTGATCGCCACAAGTTCGCTGATGTCAGCGGTGCGCGGCCTGGCTGCAGCCGCTGTGGTGAGCGCAGGCGGTTATGCGTACCAACAGCACCAAGCCAGCCAAGCTAGCAATGGATCGAGCCATACGTTAGGCGCTGTAACCATCGCACCAAGTACCAACGACCCGATCTACGTGCCGACGGAAATCAAAACCATTGAAACGCTGCCGCCGGAAACGAGGTATCGCATGGGTGACGTCGCCATCGAGCCGCCAATCGAGCAAGAAAAAACCATGGGCGAAATTGCGGTACCGCAGCTTGATGGCACCGCTGGTGTGTCCAATATCGAAGGTAAATAACCGCGAACTGCCAGCCCGAGGCGCTTCTCGTGTTAGGCCGCTTACTCGTGGCCTTACACCGCGACCAGATTGACCAATTTGCCTTTGACGTAGATCTCGCGTTTGATCTCTTTACCGTCGAGGAAGGTGCGGACTTTAGGGTCAGCCTTGGCCGCCGCGATGATTTCTGCGTCGGTGGCGCTGAGCGCAACTTCGACTTGGCCACGCAGCTTGCCGCTCACTTGCACCGCGATCGTGAGCACATCTTTGAGCAGCTTGGCTTCGTCGTAGGCTGGCCACGCAGCGTAGGTGATGCTGGTGGTATGCCCCAACCGTTGCCAAATTTCTTCGGCTAGGTGCGGCGCAAACGGGGCCAAGATCGTCGTGAACATTTCCATCCAGGCCAGCGGAATCGCGGTGGCTTTGGTGGCTTCGTTGACGAACACCATCATCTCCGAGATCGCAGTGTTGAACCGCAAATCGTCGATGACGGAGGTGCACTTTTTGATCGCGGCGTGCAGCGTGCGCTCAAGTTCTTTGTTGTCGCTGCCCGCAGTATCGCCCGCAGCGCCAACTTTTTTGGTGCGTTCGTTGCTGTCGGCATCCACGATTAAGCGCCAGGTCCGGTCGAGAAAGCGCCGAGTCCCAGCAACGCCCGCGGTTTCCCACTCGGTGCCTTCTTCGAGTGGGCCCATGAACAGCTCGTACAAACGCAACGCGTCGGCACCATCGCTGTCGCAGATCTGGTCGGGATTCACCACGTTGTTTTTGGATTTCGACATTTTCTCAAGCGCGGTGACGCACTTGATATCGGTACCTTTGACAAACCAAACGCCATCGCGCTGTTCAACTTCATCTTCGTAGCGATATTTGCCTTGCGCGTCTTTGTACGACTCACGATGCAACATGCCTTGATGAAACAACCGTTGAAACGGTTCTTTGGTTGAAACTAGGCCGGCATCAAACAACACCTTGTGCCAGAACCGCGCGTACAACAAATGCAACGTCGCGTGCTCGCTGCCACCGACGTACAAGTCGACCGGCATCCAATATTTTTCTTCGGCGGCATCCCACGCTACTTGGTCATTGGTGGGCGAGATAAAGCGCAAATAGTACCAACACGAACCGGCCCATTGCGGCATGGTGTTGGTTTCGCG
>JAGPDK010000659.1 GCA_018057605.1 Kofleriaceae bacterium
GTCAGAGTGCGTGCGGTGCGCAAAACCGGCACCAGTGTGCGCGTGTATGCCATCGTCTATGGGCCTAACATCGCCGCGGATCCCAACGTCAAGTTGCGGATCACCATCAGTGGTGGCAATCCAACACGCACGGAAGGCGCCGTGGTTAAGCATCTAACCTTAGGCGATCGCGTCGTCAGTTTGCCTGCCGCGCGCACCGATACCCAGCCGCAATTTGTCGATATCGACGGCAAACGGCTGGGCTATCCGCGCGTGATCAGCTTGGGTTTGCTCGACGACTTGCAGATTGGCAGCCATGAAGTCGACGTGTATGCTCCGCCCACCGCCAACCTCTGGGTGCGCTTCGTTGCAACTGCGTCAGCGGTAACCACCGCCACCGCCCCCGGCGCAATTGTTTGGCGGCGCAACCTCATCCCAGCGCTAGATAACGATTAGTATGAATGCCACGTTACATCGCAACCTGCGCTTGCTCGTCGTGGTCATGCTTGGCATGGCCGGTTGTCACTGTCATGCCAGGAATCCCATGGTGAATTCGTCGCGGTTGCAGCTCGCCGCACCGGCTCAAGTTACGTTGTTGCCCATCGATTTTCGCGAATTTGCGAGCTTGGCTTGGCCGGCCCAGCCCGACGCTGAGTTTGTGCCAATGACGCCCGCCGAGCTGGCGCAACTACGCGCACTCACAGTGCAATTGTGGCGCGGCATCACCGCCGACCAACACGTCGCGGTAGCGACCCAAGCCGCTGCGTTGGGCATGCAACTGAACTACGTTGTGGTTGACGACGCCAAACTTTGGGTGTTGCGTGACAATCCAACCGCGCTGCAAGGCTCAGGCTGTTACGTGTTTCGCGACGAGCCGCCACCGCCTGGCGCGATCCTGTTGCAAGCGCCTCACGTCTATTTCGATGTCGGTACCGGGTACATCGCCGCCGCGCTATTTATGGCACCAGCGGCCGCGAGTCGCGTGCATGCGGTGATCGGCAACACCGCGCATCGCTACGTACAAGTGGATGGCAGCAAACAGCGACAACCGCAGAACCTGGCCGATGCAGCGCATAACGCCGATCATCCGTTGGCGCAGGTCAGTGATGCAATCAGCGCGGCGGAGCTGCTTACCATTGTGCAGCTGCATGGCTTTGGTGCCGACAATCATGCACTTGATGATGTCGATGCCGTGATCAGTGCCGGCACCGAGCCGGCAAGTCGCGCGGTCACTGCAGCCGCCGAGGCGTTGCGGTCCGCCGGTCTGCGCGTTGCCACGTTTCCCAACGACACGCGCGCCCTTGGTGCGACAACCAATGTGCAAGGCACCAGCGCACGACTGCATCAACGTGAGTTTGTGCATATTGAATTGGCCACCACCGTGCGCGATCGACTGCGCAAGAGCCGCGAACAAGCACAAGCCTTAGCGTCGGTCCTACTGGCGCTCCCCATCGAGTTAGCACCATAATGCGAAGCGCACCGCGTCGCCGACCTGCAGCCGCAGCCATGGTGGTGAGCATGGTCGCTGCGATAACAATAACAACGGCGCTGGCCGCGCCTGCAGATGACAACACTCGCTCGCCCTTGGTGGCAGGCGGCGCTGGACTGCGCCCAGCCGTCGGTGTCGCGTGGCAGCCCCGGGCGTTACGCGCTGAGCAAAAGTTGAGTGACGTCTGCGCCGCTGCACCTTGGTACTACGGCCAGGCGTCGGCCCAGGGCCGTAACCTCGACCGGCTCGCCGGTGTGCACCTAACCGCACAGCGCGGCGCCAGCTTTTGGGCAGCGCCCGCCACCGTCACCCGCATTGTTGTGACGCAAGGTGGATGCACTAACTTGACGGTCGCGCGGCGCGTTGGCGATGCCGAAAATTTCGTTACCGCGCAAACTCAACTGCCGGTTACCGAGTTTGCCGATCATGTGCGTGGCGTAACCCTGATCGAACCGGCCGGGCCCGGTGCCGCGGTGTGGCTCAGCTGCGCCGAGCCGAGTGTGGTCGTCGCGCAAACTCTCGACGAAAACCCGGTGCGATTAGCATGGGAACATGCCCGGGTCGCGGTGCGTGCCTGGATCAACGCCGATGTGCAACCACTGGCGCAACCGCCTGCCATTCCCGGCGACGACGGCAGTATCGCATCCGAATTGCAAGCGGCAGCGTGGTTAGCGCAACGCGTACCAATGCAACTGCGCAAAAACTGGCGCTTGGCCGCCGCCGACACCGCTTTGATCAGCGCCCGACCCAGCAGCGATCCATATGTTGACACCAACGACCGAGTGCCAAGTAGCGGTGCGACGCAGACCGAAATTCCGGTCGACAACCAACGCTGGGGCGCACTTGCAACGCCTTGGCAACTCGAAGTAACCGGGCCAGCGCAACTCGAATGGTGGTTGATGCAGCCGGTAGCTGCGACCGGCTGGCACGGGCAAACCGTGACCGCAACGCTTGCCCTCGACGGTGCGACGCAGATCACGGCGAAAGATATCGCTACAGCGCCGATCCCCGTTGCATCACCAACCATGGCATTTCCCGCTGCGCTCGACCCACGCTGGGGCCGGCGCTGGTCGTGGAGCGTAACGGTACCGCCTGGCCGCCATGTGGTCACGGTGCAAGCCACAGCTTCGAACGCCAGCGACACAATCTTGACGCGCGTCCGCGTGGTCACACGGCTGCCG
>JAGPDK010000205.1 GCA_018057605.1 Kofleriaceae bacterium
TTTGCCTTCCATCACTGGCTTGCCAGCGGCTGCGCCAATATTGCCGAGCCCAAGGACCGCGGTACCATTGCTAATGACAGCAACTAGGTTTCCGCGCGCCGTGTACTCCCAGCTCTTTTCTTCGTCGGCAGCAATCTCCAAACATGGCTCGGCCACCCCGGGGGTGTAGGCCAAGGCCAAATCCATCTGGCTTACCAACGGCTTCGATGAAATTACTTCGATTTTGCCGTGGCGGCCGCGGCGGTGATAATCGAGTGCGTCTTCTTTACGTCCCATGGTTTGCGAACGTAGTCGCCGGAACGTTGTGTGGCAATTGATCTCGCAGGCATTCCCACCGTAGCGCAGTGCATTAAAGCTCCCGGGAACGCTGGCACCAACGCACGTGTTACAAGACTACTCAGCCGTCAATAAACAGGGGCACTTCGAGCCGTGCCGCCGCCAAAACCGCTCGCAGAAATGCCGCAACTTGTTCAACCGCCGGGTCAGCTTGCCGCTCGATAACCGCCGCGTGCATGAGTTTGGCTCGACCCGCGCTGTCTTTGAGGTCGTGAAACGACGCATCGTGCGACACCGCGCCAACAAACAACGCCAACATCAGGCAATGCGTTGGCGCCAGATGCCCGACGAAGAACATCATTTGCAGCAACTGATCCGACGACACCTCAACCGGCTTGCCGTCAAGCTGCCAGCGCACCCCGTAGGGCACGCGAGATTCGAGAAATTCACCAGCGCGCGTCCGCAGCTTCGCTACCGGCGCACCATCCCAGGTAAATTCTTGCATGCCACGAACCAACAACGCACCGGCCGCGCTGTCGAGCGATTTTGGCAGCCGCGACATCAACCACGCCTCGGCATCTTCGGCAATCGGATAATTGATCCGCTGATGACAACCAAACTCCGCACCATGCGGCGCGGCCGGGCAGGTTCGACATTCATCGCCATACGCATCGAGCGCAGCACTGCGCGCCATCAGCCCCGCAATGGTTGTGCTAGCTGCGGGCGCACCGCTCACCATATTGGTTGCGACTGCGAGCGAGATATCCTCAGCCGCCCGATGATCGCCGCCGGCCCGCGCTTGCGTCAACGCGGCGCGAGCAATAATTCGGGTCCGATGCAGGGTTACCAAGCGCTCCACGCCAAGGTTCTGCTTGGCTTCGCATTGCACGCCCAGCACGTAGTCGATAGCCATGGTTAAAAGCTACGCTGACGGTCCGCACACCACAATCGACGCCCGCAGCTTTTGTGTCGGCGCTGTGGACTTGCGCGGCCGGCCCGTGACCAGGTAGAAACGGGGGGCGCACGCGTAGCTCAGTTGGATAGAGCGTTGGCCTCCGAAGCCATAGGTCGCAGGTTCGACTCCTGCCGCGTGCACCACCCAGCAATACCCATCGTGACCAAAACCGTTACTGAAATAGCAGTGGAAGCCGGGCTAATTAGCAAAGCCGCCGCTAATCGCTTGGGTAAATCAAGCAAAGCACCGATGGTGGTAGCCTTAATACGCGAGGCCCACATCAGCGAAGCCGCCTTGTATGGCGCGATGAAAAAATCATTGCGCCTGCCCCTACTCGATGTTGCGTCAGCGGTGGCAGATCCCGAAACCGTTCGCGAACTGCCTGCCGAAGTCGCAGCCCGGCTCCGGGCGTTGCCACTTTCGGCCACCCTTGATGGCAACCGCAAGGTCTTGCGCGTCGCGATGGCCGACCCCACCGATTTGGTAGCCATTGCCGAACTCGAAGACACCTCGGACAGCGATCTGGAGCTGTGTCTGTTGCCACTGTCGGTGCTCGAAGAAATGATTGAACGCATCTACCGCGCGTATTCCACTGCGGTGGTGCAGCGGCCCAGCGCGCGGCCGCAAGACTTCGTCGACAATATTTTTGTTACCAAAGGTCGGCGCCGTAAAACCGGCCTAGCTCAAATCAGCGGTTTCGACGAAAACGAGATTTCGGTAACCGCGCAAGTACCGTTGGTTTCATTGGCCAACTCGGCCAATGCGGCCGACAACGAAGTCGACTTGACCGCACCTGCCGCCAGTTGGCGGGATCTAGAATTACGCTTTCGTGGTTTGTATCGCGCGCTGATCATGAAGGGCGTGCTGACAGCGTCGGACGTCGTCGATGCCATGGCAGCGCTCAAATCCGAAGATCAAGAGTAATCGCAGCCCGAGCGTCGCCCCAAACCTGACGCCGGCATCGTCGATATCGCCCCAGCATGTGTGAATGACTGGACACACTGCACCAAGGCATACGGTGTGCACGAGGCAAGTTGGACGTAATTTCCAGCTTTTCCCATCAATTTTCCGGCGTCATGACAACGTACGAGATGGTACAACTCAAAGGCCGTCAAGGACTCGCTTCATGAGCATAGCCACTCTCGCTTGCACGCAATGTCGAACTCCCTTCGGAGAATCGGCACTTTTTTGTGCCCATTGTGGCAGCGCCAAGCCGCACCTTGCCCACGATGATCTCATCGGCAAAGTGTTGGGTGAACGCTTCACTATCTTGCAACGTATCGGAGGTGGCGTATCAGGCGATGTGTATCGCGCCGAGCACGTAACGCTGCGTCGCAAAGTCGCGGTCAAAGTATTGCACCATGAATTATCGCGCGATGATTTAGCGATTGAGCGGTTCCGGCGCGAAGCTACCACCGTCGCTGAAATCGACAACGAACACATCGTTGAGATTCATGACTTTGGTCGAACTCATGATGGCCGCTTGTACATGGCCATGGAACTGCTCGAAGGCGAATCGCTCGACGTAATTCTCCAGCGCGACAAGCAACTTTCGGTTGAACGCACCACGGATATTTTGATCCAAGTCAGCGAAGCGCTGATGGAAGCCCATGCCATTGGGTATGTGCACCGCGACTTGCGCCCACGCAATATTTTTCTAGCGGTCCGGCGCGGCCAAGCCAACTTCGTCAAGCTGCTCGATTTTGGTTTGGCAAAATTGGTCGATCCCGATCAACAAGCGGCCTCAACCAGCTTGGGCATGACCTTTGGCGATCCACGTTATATGTCGCCCGAACAAGCCCGAGGTGATCGGATCGATCGTCGAGCTGATATCTATCAATTAGGCTGCATCGCCTACGAAATGCTGACCGGGCACCCGCCGTTTACCGGCGAGCGTGTGTTCGATATTTTGTCGAAACAAGTAACCGACATCCCTGCACCGCTGCCAACCAAACGCCCAGGCATTCCACTATGGGTTGAAGCGACCGTGACCCGCATGCTGGCCAAAAATCCAGATAATCGGTTCGCGACCACGACGCGCTTAGTAGAGGCCTTACGCCGCGGCGCTGCCACCGGCGAAATCATGGATGAAGAGGTCGCACGGCGTCGCGAAAGCGTGCCGCCAGCGTCAGTGTCGCGGGTTATGCAAAAACTTGGGCTGCCATTAGCCGACGACGTTGCACCGGCACCCGCCTTGACTGGGCCCGCGGCTGTAACCGCGGCTGCATTGACAACGCCTCCAACCGCTACCAATTCCCGGGCGACTCAGCTTGGGACCCCCTCGCTGGCACCCGCGACCTCGGCACTCAGTGGTGACACGCATCTCGGTGTGCCACAACAAAGCAACCACGGGCAAAGCAACCACGGGCAAAGCAACCACGGCACCAAAGCAACTGCGAAAGGCTTACCAGCCGTAACTCGCGGCGGTGGTCCAACTGGCACGCCGTACGCTGGCACCGCAGCGATCGTAGAACCCGCCTCTGCCTATAATAGAGGCATAGCGCCAGTCTCGGCACAAGCCGTCACCTCAGCCACAGCGGTATCCGCCGTCCCAGTTGCGGCCATGATGCTGCCAAGCTTGCCACCGACGGCCGCCCTGCCAATTCCGCAGGTGATCGAAACTGCGCCCGGAGCTGCCGCTGCTGTGCCCGGCGTAGTACATGCTGCAACTGACCACGTTGCTGATCAGTCCGGGGTTTCAAGCGTTTGGTTTGCCGAAGGCGATCAAGCTGATCATTCAGCGCCGCTACCACGCCGCGCCCAGCGTGACGCCTATTCAACTAGCGCAACCGATCTCGTCGAAGCTCCCAATCGCAGCAAACGCTGGTGGATCGTCGGCGGCGTCTTGTTGTTGCTCACTGGCACCGCGGTTGCGCTGATTGCATCCAGCGGCTCCGACAGCTCCGACAAAAAGCCTACCGCCGTTGCCATTGTGCCGGTCGATGCAAGTACCGCCGCCGTCGCCATAGATGCACCCTTGGTGGATGCGAGCATCGATGCTGTGGTTGCAACGACCAATCGCACCACCCCAACTGGTGGCACTGGCAACACCGGCAACGCACCTATCCCCCAGGTTGGTGTTACGGCGCCACTTCGACCAAGCACTGGCGATGCAATTCTCGATCGCCGCCCGGCTTCGTTCAAGCCCGACGCTGCGCCCGACACCGCGGCGCACCCTGCGGTGGTTACCAATCCTACTGGCCCGCAACATCCCACCACGACTGGCGTGAGTGGCACCGATCAAACTCTTGATCCGTACGCCAGCAGTGCGACACCGGTGATTACCACTAACAACAACGGATCAAATGCAGCTCCAATGCCGCAACCGAGCGCTGAAGATCCGATCAAACAAGCTGAGTCATTAGCATTTATCGGCGAGCAAGCGCTAGCCAGCGGCGATGCCGGTGGCGCGGCAGCAAATTTTCGCAAAGCTCTCGAACTCAACCCGCGCAATCTTGCGGCTACCTTGGGCTTAGGTGATTTAGCCTTGCAACAAGGTTCCTTCGGCGACGCGATCTCGCATTTTCGCAAAGCTACGCGCCTTGCGCCGCGCAGTAGCCGCGCATTTACCTTGCTTGGCGAAGCCCAGCTTGGCAACGGCAACAAGGACAACGCCGCCGAATCGTTCAAACAGGCGCTTACCCTCGACGCCGATAACGCGCGCGCCCGCAATGGCTACCAAGACGCGACACGATGAGCGTTGGTACCGCGACTCGCCGTCGCCGCTGAGTGCTTATCGCCCGCGTTTCGGCTTTGGTTTCGCCGGGCTAACCTCGGTCGGCTCCTTGCTTGGTGCCTGCCACGTGGTCGGTGCCCCGTGATGTGCGATGCCAAGCTTAATGCCACCGAGGCGACGGTGCGACGAGGACAACGACAGCTTAGTACGAGCTTTGCCGAGTTGCATAGTTCAACGCTAAAGCTAGCGCGCACCACGCGCAACTTTTTGTTGGTGATCGTCGGGCCCAGCGTGATCTCGACACGGCGTACATGGTGCGCAAACGCAACCTCCGACGACAATTGTGTGAGTTGATGTAGGCAACAAGCGTCAGCGTATTGTGTTCGAGCGCGCGTGATGGGTTGCACATCACACCGCCGCAGAGCGACAATAACCAGGTGAGTGAGCCACGTTTTCATGTGTTTCTTGACGGTGCTATCGACAACACGTCCGATGGCATCGAAGAAATCGTTAGCGCCATTGCCAACCGCTACGGGCTATCCGGCGCCGACCTAAAATCCCGCCTGTTTCAAGGCAAAGTCCGCGTGAAAGCCAATGTCGACCGCGCCACCGCCGAACAATTCGCCAAAGACTTAGCAGCGCTCGGCGCGATTACGTCGGTTGCGCCCGCGCCCGCGCCCGATGCGGCGGCCGCCGCAGGGCCATCATCGAGGCCATCGTCGAGTGTCATGACCAGTGGCTTGTCGGCCGCTAGCAGCACGGCAAAGTCGGCCGCTAAGGCAACGGGTAGCGGCTTTCAAAGTGGCCTATCGGCCGCGTTCGCTGCCAAAACCGACGACGCGGTCAGCTTTGGTGCGCTTGGAGGTGATGAGGCCATGTTGTCGTTGTCGGCCCTTGATGGCCGCCTCGATGGCCGTGGCCCGAGCCCAAGTTCCGCACGCAACGCGGAAAAATTGGGCCCGCCGCCGAGCGACGATATGCTAACGCTGCAAGATGTTGCACCACCGCCGAGCGTTCGCACCAGCGGTGCGCTGGCCGCAGCAACAAGTTCGGCAAGTGGCAGCAGCGCGAACCTGCCCAGTGCCAGTCGCTTTGCCCCACCCAGCGAAGCCTCCGAAGTTGAAGTTACGCTGGCCGACGATTTCGTCCCACGCATGGCGCGTGGCCCGTCGTTGGCCGAAAAGTCGTTGGCGACCGCGACTGCCGCAGCCGCACTTGTCACCGAAGCCGCTGTGCCACCGCCAAGCCGTAGCCTGCGCGAGCATTTCGCCCGTTGGCGCGTGCGCTTTGCGGCCGGCGTGTTAGTTGCGATCATCGTCGGGCTAGTGCCAGCCATGATCGTTGGCGCCATGCGCGAAAGTAGTGCGTTTAGCGAAATCGATCGTAACGTTTCGCGCTTGCACGCTCAGGCAGAAACCTACGAAGCGTGGGAAAGCCTCGACCCGATGCGGGCAAGCCAACTTGAGCGCAAGCGCAGCGCGCGCCGCAACGCCGCAGCGCTGGCCCTGGTGGTCTGGAGCTTGGCCGGCGCCGGGGTCGCGTACGTCTGGTTTCGCCGAGTACCCTGGCACCGCCTGGTGGGCGACGCCACCGACGACGCTACCGCCAACACGTAACTTCTAACTTCGACGCCGCGTAAACTCGTCACCAATACATGTACACGATGAAACCAACCGGCACCGCCAAGCCGGCCAGCACAAACCATTTGCCGCGGCCGCCAATACCACGATCGCCTTTCATCATGGTCATGCCGGTGAGCGCCAGCACCACCAGCGCAATTGCGAACGCATCCGCAACATAGGTCCACACGCCTTTGAGCGAGTTTAGATGCAGCGTATTGAGCTCAAAAAAACCGCGGCGCCGCGACAACGCTTTAAAGGTACCGTGCCCGGTGCGGATATCGACGCGAACTTCTTGGGCTTCCACCAAAAACACCCGAAACTCGACGGCGGACTCTTGGAAATGGCCTTTCACCGCACGCGGATTAATGGCCAACGCCGCGATGACATGCTCTTTCATTGCCTGCAGTGGATCCGGTGCCGCATCTACCGGCAACGGCCCAACATCGACGACACGATTGTCAAAACGATAGTTTGGATTCCAATCGTCGATGTGATTTACCGCAAATCCTGAAATCGCATACGTCAGCGTGAGCGCAACCGCGACATAACCGAGATCGCGATGCACGGCGCGAAACCACTTGCGCCATTTTTTTCGCAGCTGCGCGATGAACGATTCAGCAGCCACGTTACTTCTGGTCGCGAATAACGGCGCCAGTCCCATCGAGCCGCAATTGGGTAGATGGTTTGGTGATCGAAGCTGGGTCGTACGCAGTGCCATATTCTTTGGCTTGCTCTTCAGCCATCGACTTGGTTTGTTCGATGGTCAACTCGTTGACCGCTAACACACCTTCGGCAACGGCGAATTGGCCTTTAGCTTCCATTGGGAACACCATGTCACCGTCTTTGACTTTGAATCGCAATTTTTGGCCAGGCTTGCTCCCAGCGATTTCAAACCAGCAGCCGCGCTTGGGGCAAACGTCAGTGACCATGCCTTCGACGCGAATCGGTTTGTTGGCGTAGGCTTGCGGGTTGGCCAATACCTCTTCCACCGAAACCGTGGTCGTCTGGGTCACGCCGGCGCCGTATTTGGTACCAGCAACCTCGCCAGCTGGTGCTGCTGCGACGGGCGCTGCTGGCGCGGGAGGCGTCGTGGGTGCTGGAATTGCAGCCACCGGCGCTACTTTGGCCGCACTAGCCCCCGACGATTTGGTGCTCTTATCGCACGCAGCCAATAAACAGATCGCAAGGGTTGCCGCTAGGCCAAGCTTTTTCATAAGCCGTGCTTAACCGGAGTTCTTAGCGAGCGCAACAGTTGAATTGCCGAGTTCGCCGCGGGCCCGGCGGGCATTGACCGTGGGCCGCTAGCGCACAGCTGCCCAGTGCTCCATAATGGGCCATGACCTTGCAAACCGCGCCGTTAGGAGCTGCTCCTGGCATGCCATGGACCACGGCCGATCCATTCTTGTTCTGCGTGCATCATCGCGACAGCTACCCGGCCGGGGATGCAGCGATGGGCCTGCCCGCCAACGCACGCGCCGGCCGCAACATTGGCCAAGACTTTGCCGGCAAAGATGGCTTTTCCATGTACCACGGCGACCATGTGCCAGGCTTTCCGGCCCATCCGCACCGTGGCTTTGAAACCATCACCATTGTGCGGCGCGGCTTTATCGATCATTCCGATTCGCTCGGAGCCACCGCCCGCATTGGGCCGGGCGACGTGCAATGGATGACCGCAGGGCGCGGCATCGTGCATTGCGAAATGTTTCCGTTGGTGCATCAAGACCAAGCTAATCCCGTCGAGCTTTTTCAAATCTGGCTCAACTTGCCAGCCAAAAGCAAAATGGTAGCGCCGTACTTCACGATGTTGTGGGCTGAACAAATCCCACGCCGAGTCATAACCTCGGCCCATGGCACCACCGAAGTTTTGGTCTATGCCGGTAGCTTTGCCGACGCTGTTGGTGCACCACCACCACCCGAATCATTTGCTGCCGACCCCGCAGCCCATGTCACGGTCTTGACTATGACCATGAGCCCCGGTGCTGAACTAACCTTGCCGGCCGCCGCTACATCGTCCGTAAACCGGACACTCTATGTCTTCGCTGGCAAAAATCTTCAAATCAATGGCCAGCGCGTAGCCACCAATACCCTCGTTGCCCTGCCGACCAGTACCGTCGTGATCCAAAATGGCGAGCAACCAGCCGAACTCTTGCTGCTGGGCGGCCGCGCCATCGGCGAACCCGTCGCAGCCCACGGCCCGTTTGTCATGAACACCCGGCAAGAGATTCAACAAGCCGTCCACGACTACCAGCGCACTCAGTTCGGCGGTTGGCCCTGGCCAAGCCCTGATCCGGTGCATCCGCGCAGCCAAGGCCGCTTCGCCTTGCATCCTGACGGCCGCCGCGACCAGCCAGAATAGCAGTGGGTTAATTATCCGCAAGGCTGCGAGGCCCGAGGCCCGAGGCCCTGTACGAGAGGCCCGAGACCCGAGGCCCGAGGCCCGAGGCCCGAGGCCCGAGGCCCTGTACGAGAGGCCCGAGACCCGAGGCCCGAGGCCCGAGGCCCGAGGTCGAGACCGAAATCCGGACACAGACAGGCGTTCGGACTTGCGGACTTGCGGACTTGCGGACTTGCGGACTTGCGGACTTGCGGACTGCAGTGCTGCGTTCTGCAGATAATCAAAGCGGG
>JAGPDK010000206.1 GCA_018057605.1 Kofleriaceae bacterium
GTGCATCAATGTAGGTGTTGCGATGAATTGAGCCGAAGCGCAAAAACTCAGCATTGGCCAAGCCCGGCACCATTTGAAAAATCCGCTGTTGTTCGGGGTACGCCAAGCGGGTTTGAAACCCGACTAGGTTATAGGCCGTAAGATACTTGTTCTCCGGCCGCAGCTGCACCACCGCCCACGGCCGATGCCCGGTGCGCGGATCGCGTAAGCCGATCGGTTTCATCGGGCCAAACCGCAATGTGCCTTCACCGCGTTCGGCCATGACTTCGATCGGCATGCAGCCTTCGAAATATTTGGGCTCTTCAAACGCATGTGGCAACATTTTGCGGCCAGCGTTTACCGCTGCAACAAAGGCTTCATATTGCAATTTATCGAGCGGGCAATTGATGTAGTCGCCCGAACCGTCTTCGCCGACCCCGCCATCGCCGCCTTCGGTTTCTTTGCCTTCGAAGCTGTCGCTCGCGGCCGGCGACGCGGGGTTGGGCACCGCCGCCACCATATCTTTGCCCCAGCGCGAGCCCCGAAACGCATGATTCCAATCGATCGAATCAGCCGACACAATCGGCGCAATCGCATCGTAAAAATACATGCGGTCGCCGCCCAACTCGTGGCGAATCACTTCGCCGAGTTTACCGGCGGTGAGCGGACCTGTTGCTACGATCACCGGCCCTGCCGGTAACTCATCAAGCCGCCGGCGCTCCAACCGAATATTGGGATGCATCGCCAAGCGCTGCGTAATGCTGCGGCCAAAACCAAACCGTTCCACGGCAAGCGCACCACCCGCTGGCACTCGATTAGCATCGGCGCAAGCAATCACCATCGAAGCCGCACCACGTAATTCATGTTTGAGCAAGCCCGCCGGCGTAATCGGATCGTCGCTGCGCAGCGAGTTGCTACACACCAACTCGCCCAACAACGGGGTTTGATGCGCCGGTGACATCTCAGCCGGTTTCATCTCAACCAAAGCCACCCGCAAACCGGCTTCGGCCAATTGCCACGCCGCTTCACTGCCAGCCATGCCGGCACCGACCACGGTTACATCGGGTATGCCGCCGGCATTACCACGCCACGCGCCGGATGGCGTTGCCGCCAACCAAGCCGCGCTGCCGGCGTCACCGACACCGAGCAATTCGCCCATGTTGCCTGTCATCATAGCCATCGTTGCATAGTTACAGCCCGGGCCGCGCCGCTACGCCGCGCCAGCTTCTTCGCTGTCGTCGACGCCTTGTTTCCAATCACACTCGGCACAGCGCAGCGTAACGCCGCGTTTCGATTCGCGTTTGAGCACAAATTTCTGGGCACAAACCGGACACGGTTGTGGAATCGGCTTGTCCCATGCCACGAAGTCACATTGTTTTTTGGCCCAGTTCGAGCAGCCGTAAAACGGTTTGCCGCGCCGCGACCGCTTCTCGGCCAAATAACCGCCGCAGCCCGGTTTCGGGCATTTGACGCCCAGCGAAATCGGCTTGGTGGTTTTGCAATCCGGGTAGCGCGTACAGGCCAAAAACGTGCCGAAGCGGCCGCGTTTGATCGCCATCGGCGCTTGGCAGTTTTCACAAATCTCATCGGTGGTTTGCGCTGGCACGATGTCGTACGTACCGTCGAGGTTTTTCACAACTTCTTTGGTGTTGCGACATTCCGGATACCCTTGGCAGGCCATGAACGTCCCGTTGCGGCCCCACTTGATCACCATCGGCTTGGCGCACTTTTCACACACGAAGTCAGTCGGGATTTCTTCCCGCTTCACATCGCGCATCTCGGTGGTGGCTTTGTCGAGTTCGATCTTGAATGGCACATAAAACTCAGCGAGCAGCTTGCGCCAATCGGCCGTGCCTTCTTCCACCTTATCAAGATCGCCTTCCATCTTCGCGGTGAAGTCGGACGACACAATTTCCGGGAACGACTCCACCAACAAGCCGTTAACCAACACGCCCAACTCGCTTGGGAAAAACCGGGCTTCTTTTTTCTCAACGTAGCCACGGTCGACAATCGTCGACATAATCGAGGCGTAGGTCGATGGCCGACCGATGCCGCGCTCTTCGAGCTCTTTGACCAGCGACGCTTCCGAGAACCGCGGTGGCGGCTGGGTGAAGTGCTGTTCCGGGCGAATCGACACCAACTGCACCGCATCGCCGATTGCCAACGGTGGCAACAAACGGTCAGCGGCATCGGCCGCTTCGGCTTTGGCGTCGTCGCTTTCGGCAACTTCGTACACCTTGGTGTAACCGGCAAATTTCATGATTTGCCCGGTCGCACGCAACACCGCGCGGCCGCGATCCATGTCGACGGTGGTTTGGTCGTACACCGCTTGCACCATTTGCGACGCCACAAAGCGCTGCCAGATCAACGTGTACAATTTAACCAGCTCGTTGCCTTCGGGATTGCTTTCCAACGCCCGCGCCAACCGCTCTGGCGTCCATTCCATCAGGGTCGGACGAATCGCTTCGTGGGCGTCTTGCGCGCGGTCTTTGGTTTTGTAGACGTTCGGGGTTTCAGGCAAATAGTCGTTGCCGTACGTCGTGCCAATGTGTTCGCGCACCGCCGCCAACGCGGTGTCCGAAACCCGAGTCGAGTCAGTACGCATATACGTGATGAGACCGGTCGGCCCTTCAGCGCCAAGTTCCACGCCTTCGTACAAGCGCTGTGCCAACGCCATGGTGCGCTTGGCGGTGTAGCGATATTTGCGCGCTGCATCTTGTTGCAACTTCGACGTGATAAACGGTGGTTGGGCTTTTTTCCGGCGTTCTTTTTTCTCGACCGAAGACACCACCGCGCCACCGCCGCGCAATTCGTCGGCCATTTCATTGGCTTGATCAGCGGTCTTGGGCTCAGCTTTTTCGCCGAGCCAACGCCACATTTTGGCTTCAAACGGCGGCGGCTCTTTGGCTTGGCAGGTGACATCCACCGACCAATATTCTTCCGGGATAAACGCTGCAATTTCAGTTTCGCGTTCGCACACCAAGCGCACGGCAACCGATTGCACGCGGCCGGCTGACAAGCCGCGTTGCACTTTGTTCCACAAAATCGGGCTGATCGAAAACCCAACCAACCGGTCGAGAATCCGCCGCGCTTGTTGCGCATTGGTGCGATCGAGATCGACCGCCCGTGGTGCCGCTAACGCTTCGGTCACACCGGCTTTGGTAATTTCGCGAATCAACACCCGCTGTACGTTGTCGTTGACGTCAGCGATTTCGTTGGCGATGTGCCAGGCAATGGCTTCACCTTCGCGATCCGGATCCGATGCGAGGTAAACCCGTTCAACTTCCCGCGCCGCTTTGCGAATCTCCGCGACGACCTTCTTTTTGCCGTCGATCACTTCGTAGTGCGGCTCAAAGTTGTTCTCGATATCAACGCCGTCTTTTTTGCGTAGATCTTTAACGTGGCCAACTGAGGCTTTCACGATGTAGGCCGCGCCCAGATACTTGGCAATCGTGCGCGCTTTGGCCGGTGATTCCACCACTACCAACGCCGAGCCCGGCTTGCGCTTTTTAGGTTTCGCAGCTTTTACTTCGGCTTCGATCTCGGCCGCTTCGGCGGCGTCTTGAACTTTTTTAGCTTTTTTCGCCGACTTGATCGCCGCCGCTTTGCTTTTCGCGGTTACCGGCGCATTAGGGTCCACCGCTGGTGCAGCTTTGCGGGCCTTCGCCGGTTTCGCTGCAGCATCGGCCGTTGCGGCTTTGGCCTTGGCGGTTTTGGCTACCGCGGCTTTGGTTTTCGCAGCAGGCTTGGCTTTCGCTTTGGTTTTCGCCGCAGACTTGGCTTTCACCGGCGCGGCGGCTTTGGCTTTGCTCGCCTTGGCCTTACTCGCGGCGGTCTCGGCTGCAGCCGCAGCCACCACAGCGGGCGGTGCGTCAACCTTGCGGCGCGATTTGGATTTTTCGTCTAGGTTGGAGGTGTTGTTAGCCATGGCGTCCTCGTTTTAGTGCTCAGTTGCGGAACAAAACGTCGTGGGTCGCGCAAAGCGCTGACCGGGCAGCTTCACCACATGCGGTGTGCCATCAAGTTTACAAAGCGCGCGCAGCGTTTGCTGAATCGTCAAACCAGCACGTTGCGCCAGCGCATCTTCATCCAGCGGTTGGGTATCCAACGCAGCCACCAAACGCTCGCAGTGCTCATCGGCCAATGGCGGTACCGCGGCGACTCGAAACTCCCCGCGCACCGCCGCCGCAACGTCGAGGAACGATTCACAAATGTGGGCCCGCCCGGTACCAAGCAAGCCATCACACCCCGGTGAACCCGGCACCGCCAGCACGTGGCGGCCCAACGTCCAACCATACTGCGCCGTCGACAACGAACCCGAACGCGGTTGCGCTTCGACCACAACCACCACATCAGCTAACGCAGCAATGAATCGATTGCGTGCCACAAAATGGCTACGCACCGGTTGCGCGTCATCAGGAAACGTACTGATCAGCGCGCCCCCCGCCGCCACCACCGCAGTAAACAAATCAACGTGGCGTGTAGGGTACCAATGCCTAAGGCCACTGCCCATCACCACGATCGTCTGGGCCAGCGCACCGCGATGCGCGGCGCCATCGATACCCAGGGCCCCGCCAGACACAACCACCATGCCCGCCGCGGCAGCCTGCTGCGCAAAACGTTCCGCTAGTTGCATGGACGCCGTCGAAGCCGCGCGCGAGCCCACAATAGCAACCGTTGTAGCTGCCTGTAACAGCCCTAGGTTGCCTTGCACCGCGACCTGGACAGGCTTGCTACGCAGGCTCTGCCAACGGCCTGGATAGGCCGCATCGAGGGGTATAATGTGGTTCGGACGAATCACTGGGTGACAGCAAGTAGCCAGCTTCGCCGCCGCCGTCAAGTCCGTGTCGCAGCAATCTAATGAAATCAGTACGTTAGATGCTGCAATTTATTTCGGCCGGTGCGCTCTACATTATATAGGTGGCGCTACACGCAACCAAGTTCGAGCCGGTGCCTACTTCGCAGCTTGCATCATGACATGGTCGCCCACGCCCATTTCCTGCACTGCCAGCGTCACCAAGCCAATCGAAACTTTTTTACCCACGTCCACGAGTACGATTTCACCAATGGCCCGGGCTGGGAACCGTGCATCGTTTTGGCCAACCCCCGAACCGGGTTCCATGTGCTGAATCAACGCATCGCCACGCCGCACCACAAACATGCGATTGCCAACTTCCACCCCGGCAGCTTCGCCGAGATCGATGAACACCACTTCGCCTTGGCCGATCAAATCAGTCCGCGTTACCAACGCGACGATGTTCCCAGCGGCGTCCACCTTGGCGGCTTTGGCCGGTGTGGTCATCAACTTGCGTTTGAGTTCACCGACGCGCGCGCCGCGCTCGATTTCTTCAAAGGCTTCAGTGATTACGCCGCGCGCCCGTTTGTCTTTTTTGACGCTGACGATTTCCAAGGTGCCGAGGATTTTCACGTACGAGCCAATCGATTTGCCCTTGCTGTTGACCTTGTCGCCGGGCATGTACACGGAATATCGATCGCCAACCTTAGGTGCTTTGCGCCCGTCGTAGGTCAAAAACACCGCGTCGCCCTGCGAGAGCAGCGCCTTTTCATCAACTGAACCATCAATGCGAATCGACGTATCGAGCGATTCTTGATCAACGAACGCGTGCTGCCGCAGTTCAACCGAGAAATTACGTGCCGGCGCCGGACGTGCATCGTCGGGCGGCACATCCAACCGCTTGTCCAGACTGCTACCGGTATTCGACGCAAACACGCCGCGTGGCAACATCCGGACTAAATCGCCGGGGTAGATCCAATGCGGATTCGAAATCTGCGGATTAAACGACCACACTTTGGGCCACTGCCACGGATCGTTGAAATAGTACCAACAGATATCCCACAACGTATCGCCGGTGCGCACCACGTGCAGCTCAGGTGTGGACCCGGTATTTCGCGGCGCATCATCTTCATAGTGAAAACTGCCGCCAGGCCCGGAGCTACCGCTCGCTGGGCCCATCGGAATCACCTTGGTGCCGCCTTCGACCTGGCCATCTTGGGCGTGTGCAGACGCACTGGCCAAACCAATGAGCAATGAACTTGTGAGTACGTAGATGCGTTTCATTTGGTCTCCAGACGTTTCGCGGCCAGCACCGCAGGTTCAGTTTTCGGATACAGGCGGACCAGCTCGGCGAGCACAGTTTCACCCTTGTCGCCTTGGCCCATCGCATAGTAACAATAGCCGACCTTGAGCATGGCATCGGGCACTTTGTTGCCTTGCGGATATTTCTCAACGGTTGTCCGGAACTCGGACACTGCCCGGGTGTAGTCTTTTTGGTCGTAAAACGCCTCGCCCAGCCAATACTGCGCGTTATCGGCGTAGTCATGGGTCGGATTGCCCTCGAGAAACTCGCGCAACATGGCTACCGCGCTGGCATGCTCGCCGCGTTTTAGCAACGCCACCGCGTCGCGGTACTTGACGACAGAACTTTCCGCTCGCGCCGATCGCTCCGGCGCTCGCATGGCGGCGGCCGTCGGGCGCAAAGGCGCACGCACGCGCGCAGTACGGTCGCGGCGTTCATCGCTGCGATCGCGTGGCCGTGGCCGTTCATCGGGTGCTAGCGCCAGCACGCGACGTGGCCGTGACACCGCCGGCAGCACGACGACGGGCTCCGGCCCGCTGCGTAGCGCCTCTTCGACATAGACAATTTCGCTGCCGTTATCGTCGGTGCCAACCACCCGCTCGACTTCGCCCAGGTCGCTATCGCCAGTTGGCGACATCACTTCCACGTTCAACTCAGGCATTGACTCGGTTGCCGGGGTCATCGAATTCACCGACGCAACGCGCTCAGCGTGACCAGGCCGATCGGCAGGTACGGCGCGTTGCTCACGCAACATCGCCATTTGTTTTTCCAAATCACGCAACCGCCGATCTTTATCGCGCTTTTCAAGCCGCAGTTCTTCGACGGTCCGCGCCAGTTGCTGGTTGTCGCTGCGCGCTTTGGCCAAGGGTGACGCACAGCCGCCAGCGTTCACCGCAGCGACTACCAACCCAAGGGCCAGCAGCCATCGGGTACGCAACCCGAGCGAGCCTTGGCCACGCCGGCCGGCAACCACCGGATCGGACTTCGAACGTGACGTGCTGGTTTGCATAATAATGATCGTAT
This sequence comes from Kofleriaceae bacterium, assembly GCA_018057605.1. Classification (GTDB taxonomy): domain Bacteria; phylum Myxococcota_A; class Polyangia; order Haliangiales; family Haliangiaceae; genus JABFXX01. The sequence goes on from JAGPDK010000206.1 coordinate 7,101, forward strand.
GGCCAGCACGGGCAAGAATGCAAAAAAACCAGCGGAGTTTTCCCCACATCAGCGCACATGACGGCGCTTATACAACTGCTTATTTGCCTTGAGTCAGCTTTTCAACCAACGCAACGTAGGCCGCTTGCGCCTGCGCTTGGCTTTGGCCTTTTTTGCCAGCCCAGGCATCGAACTTGGCGCGGCCTTTGATATCGAGCATGCCGGGCCGCGAACCTGCGACATCACCGGCGCTGCCTTGTTTGTACAGTGCGTACAGATTCAACAGGACATCGGTGCCAAGCGAGCTGACAGTTTTGATTTTGACTTGAGCAGCCGCAAAGGCCGCAGCGGTTTCGGACATGCGCGCAGCCTAGCAAATCACGCGCGTCGCTGCTAGCTGCACGCCCATTCCAGCCGTCGCTACAGCGCGGCAGTGGCTGTCAAAATCTCGCGGGCACCACGGGCCAACAACGCTTCGGCCAACCGAGCGCCCACGGCAACTGCATCACGCACCGAGCCAACTTCGGTATGGCGCAATATCCGAGAGCCGTCGGGCATGCCGCATAGCCCGGTGATCGTCAGCTCACCGTCAGTGGCGGTGCCTCGCAACTGGGCATGGGCCGCCAACGGCGTGCTGCAACTGCCGCCCATCGCGGCCAAAAAGCTGCGCTCCGCAGCCACCCGCGCGCCCGACTCCGCATCGTGCAACGCCGCCACGGCAAGCTCCGCGGCCCAGGTATCGTCATTGCGACACTCCAAGCCAAGCACGCCTTGCGCCACCGCTGGCAAACAAATCTCCGACGCCAGCACTTCGGTGATGCGCGCGCCCAGCCCCAACCGCCGCAACCCGGCTTCCGCCAACACAATGGCATCGTAGTCGCCAGCGTCGAGCTTGGCGATCCGCGTTGGCACATTGCCGCGCAGCATCGCAATTTGCAAATCCGGCCGGCGCGCCAACAACTGGCACTGCCGTCGCATGCTCGACGTACCAACCCGAGCACCTTGCGGCAACGTATCGAGCGTGATCGGCCGACGCGCACACAGCGCATCATTGGGTGCTTCACCTTTGGACACCGCACACATGCGCAAGCCCTCGGCCAACTGCGGCGGCACATCTTTCATGCTGTGAATCGCCAAATCCGCCGCGTCTTCGATCAGCGCTTGTTCAATTTCTTTGACGAACAAACCTTTGCCGCCAATTTTCGCCAACGTCGTATCAAGTATTCGATCGCCTGACGTCGTTAACACAATCAACTGCACCTCAACCGTTGGCGCCACCTCAGCCAACCGCGCCTTCACGTGATTAGCTTGCCACAGCGCCAACTGGCTGCCCCGGGTTGCGATGCGCATGCGACGAGAACTGCTCAAACTCATGCCGGCATCATGCCACAACATCGCCACGTAGTCGTCAGCGCCAGCGAAGGAGAATTTCGTACGGCGCACGGCGACGAAGAAACTCGCAGTGTCCGAATATGTGAACCTTGCTTCGGTACTTTACTTTGCGCGCGCAACTGCGTTACTCACTTGCCAGGCGCAGCCGTTGACGACACACGTCAGCCCGCGCAGGAGGTTGTGATGTTGGCACCGAAACTTGCAGGGGGGGGTAAACCTACCCGCCTCACTTCGAAACTAAGTTGCGTATTTGTCGTCGGTATTTTGCTTGGAAGCTGCGGCGAATCCGAACCAACAAACAGCAGCAGTACCTCGGCTGCCCTGACAGGTTCAGCGGCACCAGCGCCTGCGCCTGAAGAAATACTGATCAATACCGAGCCGGTGGTACCGCCCGACTTTGTTGGCTCGATCCTCGAATCGGTAAAATTAACCGATGCCGAGCGCGCAGCTTTAGAAAAAGCTAGTCAGTTGCATCGTGCGCGCAATCCGCGTGGCGACGATCGCACCCGACGCGGCTTTGGTCGTCGCGACGGCCAGGATGTCCGCCCCGGTGGAGGCACGCGATGAGCGCCGCGCGAATGCTGCGACTCGCGATTGGCGTTGTGCTCGGCGTGTGTATGGTGAGCAGTGTAAAAAACAGTCGAGCTGAATGCACGTATGCAGTTCATGTGTCGGTT
>JAGPDK010000207.1 GCA_018057605.1 Kofleriaceae bacterium
GTGCAGTGGTTATTGGGTTCGCTGCGGTTCGCACGGCGTCGGTAACCAAGCTGCTTTCAGCATCGGCGCAGCTGCGTAGTCGGCAACGGCTGCGTTTGCTGATGATCTTTTTTGTGGTTGCACACTTAGTCGCCTGCGGCGTGGTTACAGTCGCCTCGGGTGCTTACCTCGCGTTGATGACCGGCACGGTCTTTCTTGGTGGCGCGTTCTTTGTGTTTTCGGTTGTGCGCTTAGGCGAAGTGTCTATGCGTGATTTGGAAGTGCAACGCAAAACCGCCATCGAACACGGCGACGAGCTCGAAGTAGTTTTGAATCGCGAGCAGGCCACGCGTAAACAGATTGAAGATTCGAATCGCCGCTTAGAGAGTAGCAACAAGGAACTTGAACAGTTTGCCTACGTTGCCTCTCACGATTTGCAAGAGCCGCTACGGAAAGTGAAAGCCTTTGGCCAGTTGTTGGTCGATGAAACCGGGCCAAAGCTCGACGAAAACAGCCGCATGTATATCGACCGGATGCAAAAAGCCGCGATGCGGATGAGCAGCTTGATTGAAGATTTGTTATCGTACTCGCGGGCGTCGCGCGGTGAAGAACCGTACGTGAATGTCGACATGCAAAAATTAACCACCGAAGTCCTCGGTGATTTGGAAACTAGGATTCAAGAGACAGGCGCTCAAGTGCGCTTCGAAAAGCTGCCGCGCATGCGGGTGCGTGCGACCCAAATGCGGCAATTGGTGCAAAACCTGCTTGGTAACGCCCTCAAGTTTCGAAAATCTGATGTCGCCCCCATCGTAACCGTGACAGCTTCGCGATTGCCGGATGATGCTATCGGTGCGCCAGGCTGGGCGCTGGAAATCTCGGACAATGGGGTCGGCTTTGAGCCGCAATACTCAGATCAAATCTTCGGCATATTCCAACGCCTGCATGGGCGCAGCGAATATGAAGGCACCGGCGTTGGCTTGGCTATTGTGCTCAAGATTGCCGAGGGGCACGGCGGCACGATTCGCGCCGTGGGCCGCCCTGGGCAGGGCGCTACATTTATCGCAAATTTTCCTGACAAACCCCGAGGAGACCAATCATGAACCCGCAACCTGTGCTGATGGCCGATGATGACGAAGACGACTGTCTCTTAGCAAAAAAAGCCTGGGAACAAGCCAAGGTCGCTAACCCGTTGCGCTTTGTCCATGATGGCCAAGAGTTGATGGACTACCTTCGGCACCAGGGCAAATTTTCCGATCCGGCCACGTCGCCAAGGCCCGCGGTGATCCTGCTCGATTTGAACATGCCGCGGATGGACGGCCGGACCGCGCTCAAGCACATCAAAGAAGACAAAGAACTTCGCGCAATTCCAATTATCGTGATGACGACTTCGAAAGCTGAAGAAGATGTGGTGCGGACCTATGATCTTGGCGTCAATTCGTTTGTAACCAAACCCATAACCTTCGATCAACTCGTGCAAAATGTACGTACCATGATGGAGTATTGGTTGGTCTTAGTTCGCATTCCTAAATCTGAGTCATGAACGTTAGCCCTATTCACGTATTGCTGGTCGACGACGACGAAGACGACTTTCTCCTCGTAAAGCGGTATTGCGCCCAGTTTCAGGGGCGGGCCGCAACGGTCACGTGGTGCTCGTCTTTTGACTCCGGTCTGGCGGCACTCGCGAATGGGTCACCCGATGTCGTGCTAGTTGACTATCGCTTGGGGGGCCGCACGGGCGTCGATTTGCTGCGCGAAGCGGCCGGCTTGTGCCGTGCTCCGTTTATTATTTTGACCGGGCAGGGTGGGCGCGAAACCGATGTGGAAGCAATGCAAGCGGGTGCTGCCGACTACCTGGTGAAAGGCGAGATTTCATCGGCGATTCTCGAGCGGGTCATTCGCTACAGTATGGAACGGCGGCGTTCGGAGGAGCGCCTAAATCATTTGGCGATGTACGACACGCTCACTGGCCTTGCCAACCGCGCGTTGTTTCAAGACCGGCTGGCCCGTGAGCTGCTGCATGCGCAGCGTACGCAACACTCGGTCGGCTTGCTGTTTCTCGATTTGGACCGCTTTAAGACCATCAATGACAGTCTCGGCCACGGTGCCGGTGACGAACTGTTGCGGCAGGTTGCGGCACGGTTAACGACGGTGTCGCGGAAGACCGATACGGTGGCGCGCCTCGGCGGTGATGAGTTCGTGATCATTCTTGGCGAACTGAAAGACGTGGAATTGGCCGACGCGATTGCCAATCGTGTACGGGAAGTTTTTGACGCACCATTTGATCTTGATGGTGAGCCTGCGCATGTATCTGCCTCTATTGGGCTTACCGTGTATCCACGGGATACGGTCGACCAAGAGTCACTGGTGAAAAACGCCGATTTGGCGATGTACAGCGCCAAACAATCTGGTCGAAATAATGTTCAGCGTTTTCGCGCTGAACTTGCGATCCGCGCATCGCATCGATTGGATCTAGAAAATCGGTTGCGGCAAGCTTCGCGCCGGGGCGAGTTAGAACTATTTTATCAACCCCAGTTCGAAGTTGCGACCGGGCGTATGGTCTCGGCCGAGGGTTTGATTCGTTGGCGTACCAGCCCGACCACCATGATGCCGCCTCTCGAATTTTTGCCGCTCGCCGAGGAAATTGGCTTGATGGCAGAGATTGGGGTGTGGGTGCTGCATCGCGCACTGCGTGACCTTTGCGCTATGCGCGCCAAAGGTCTGGAGCTGGATTACATTGCGGTGAATGTGTCGCGCACTGATGTGTCATCGGAATGGGCAGCGGCGGTGCTCAAAGCACTCAACGACTACAGTGTTGAGCCGACGTCGCTGGAGATTGAACTCACCGAAACTGCATTTTGTGCGGATGCGGAGGCGATGCAGGCTGCGCTCGTTACGCTGCACCAACGTGGTGTGCGAATTGCGCTCGACGATTTCGGCACCGGCTATTCTTCCCTGGCGAGTCTGATGGACTTTCCGATCGATGTGCTGAAACTCGATCGACGATTTGTGCGCGACTTGCCCGACAACAAGAAGGCCGCGCGCATGGTGCAAGGGGTCGTCAATCTGTGCGACGGCATTCGTATCAGCACCGTTGCCGAAGGTGTCGAAAACGCCGAACAACTCAGTTTTCTAAAAGACTGTGGTTGCGTGCTGGTTCAAGGCTACTTCCTGGCACGGCCGATGCCGCTTGCGGACTTAGAAAATGTTCTGCGCACGCACGCCAACAAAGGCTAACCCCTTATTGCGCGACGGCATCGACGGGCTCGGCCGCTTGGTTGATTGGGCGTAATTCGCCGCTTGCGTGCGCGGTAAAAATGACTGGCCAGCCGTGGGTACGATTCGCGATTTGCAAGGCTAGCGGGCCGCGTCCCGGCGACAACACCCGGAGGGTTTGGTCGGCGCGCACCTCCAACACGGCAGGCATGGACGCACCTTGGATGGTCATGTTGATTCCTGCGTACTGCAGTGTACACAACGCCTCGGTGAGGTCCAATGCCGCTACAAACGGTGCAGCGCTCACGTCATGGCCATTTATTACCAGGTTTGTGGTGGCGCCAATGACGTACACGGCGCGGCGTGGCCAAGGATGGAGCGCCTCGGCTGTCATGAGTTGATCCACCAATTCGGCGGTTTGAGTGGTGGACGCCGGGGCGTCGATTTCGCGTACGCTATGGGCCCCCATATCGATGTGGCGCACGCAAACCGCGCCAGGTTCAGTCACCACATAGAAAGTGACGGAGCTATTGGGGCTTGCGATTGCAATCCGATGGCGGCCCGGTGGTACGTCGAAAAAACCGTGAAAGGTCGGCGCGGCTTCCTCGGTCGCGGCGGTGCCGCGTTGATGTTGTGGGATGATTTGATACGGTGCGCCGTTGATGTGCAGTTCGGCTTCGGGTGCAATGCCATGCAGAATCAACGTCGATAGCCACGGGCACGCTAGCGGTTCAACTGCCGCATCGAAATCAAACTCCGTCGGCCCTGCGGCCAGCGGTTGCGCGGCGTGACTTATCACCGGCAGCGTCGATGTGTTCACGCGACGCGCGCGCCGGCGTCGCAGCAGCCAACCTGCGCCGATGCCAGCAAGCGCGAACATCACGATGGAGACGATTAGCAACATGCGGTTGCCGTGGCGCGCTGGACTCGATCCATGGCGCGCCTACAGGTTGACGTGCAGCGTCGCAGAAACTGCATGGAGGTACTGTCCGCCTGGCCCAACCGGCGGTGATGTCCCACCGTGGGCCGAAGAGCTAGCCATTGGATTGTCGGGGCTGCCAAAGAATCCGGTCGCGCCGGCAATATTGCCAGGCGATCCACTCGTGTACTCAGCGTCGATAAATGTCCAATTAAGGCGCAAAAACGCACGTTCGGTAACGGGTTGCAGCACGTACGCTTCCCATGCGGAGCCTCGGACGGCGAGTTTGTTGGTGAGCAAGTCGTTCGATTGTGCAAACGAGATGTGATAACGCGACGCACGATTGTATTCCAGCCCGACTTTCGGCGGTTGCTTGGTTTTGACCGGTAGGGTCCAACGTGCTCCGAGATAGCCGAACGTGGTGAACTTGCCAGCCGCCTGGCTGGTATCGAACGTGCCGCGCGGCATGCCGGTCATTGGGTCGATAATCGGTTGACCGGTAGCGTCGCGTTCGAGGTTCCACAAGCCTGAGTCAGAGCCAACCAGTGTCAACACCGGTTGTTCGCTGCCATCTGGCGCGAAGCCACGATAGTAGATCGCTTGGTCGTTGGGATTGAGGTAGCCCACGGAGCCACCGGCAAATAAATCAAAGCCTCGCAGGTTGCGCAGCATCACGAAGATGCTGGCGTTGGCGTAACTGCCCAACGACGATGGTAAGCGTGATGGAAAAACCAACGAGCCATCCAACGGTGGTGGTGCGTTGCTTGGGTTCGCGTTGGGATCGGCATAGAACGCCGGGTTGGGCAACGGAATCGAAAACGGCCGGAACTTCGGTACGGCGTAGAACCCGAGCTGTGAAAAGAATTTGCCGTCGTTGGCGGTAATATCGACGTTGCCGCCAATGATACGAAGATTCTGTGTGCCGCTGTTGAGGAACAGGCTCGATGAGAACAGATCGTCGTTGCGTGGGAACGCCCACGCCGCATAGAAACCGCGAAACAACAAGTTACGTGAGGCTTGCACCGTAATGTCGACGGTTTCGTATTCACCGTCGACCATGGTGGTGCCCCACGTTGCGTCGGGCTGGTCTAGGTTTTCGCGTAGCTCGGACGGGCTGCCATCGGAGTACGAGATGCGGCCAAATGACAACGCGACGCGCGGCGCGATAAACCAATCGACCCAGAAACGATCCATGCGGAGCGTGCTGTCGCTTGGTACGCGGCTCTGCGAAAAATCTTGCGGTGAAGGCGTGGACACGTTGGTGCCGAAGCGTTTAAACGCCGTGAGCCGACCGCGAAATCGAAAACTTTTGTTTGGTTGAGCTTTGATGCCAAGGCGAATGCGATGCAGCCATTGTTCGCGATTGTTGAGGCTGACCATCGTCGGGGCGGCGTAGGGATTACTATCGGGGCTGGCGCCGCGATAGAAGTAACTGGCCATCGAGGTGCGGTAGTCACCGCTCCATTGCAGTCGTTGCAGCCCTGATTTTCGTTCGACATCGTCGACGCGAGTTTCGAGTTCGCGCAGCCGTTCGGTCATTTCGGTGAGCAGTTCTTGATTGGTAGCGAGCTGGGCACTCGCTGCAGCGGCTGGATCGGGCACGGTGGGCGCGTTCGGGTCGGCTGGCGCAGTGCCATCATCCGGTGCAGTGCCGTTTGACGGATTTCCCGCGTCGGCGGTAGCGGTAGAGTCTGGCGAGGTGGGGTGATCACCCGCGGCAAGTGCCGACTTCACTGAAACGAGGCTTAGCAACGTACATGAAAGAAACTTTAGAAAACTCATTATTGCTCCTGGATTCCTGCGCCCTGGTTTTCGGCGGCATCAGCGGCACGGCTACGCAAAAATGCGCGCGCATTCATTAAGTCGCTGGCCGACATTATTAAGCCTTCGTAACGGTCGTGTTGGCCGCTAGCAAAAAAGCGCTCCCACTGGGCCTGGGTGTAGCGCCGCCCGCTCACCGCGGCTGCGCCACGACTGGTGTGGCAGGCATTGCATCGCCCGACTACGCCGCCACCGGCAGCGACGGAGCCGTCCGCGGTAACCCGTGGGGTTTTGGGCTTTGGTGGAGCAATTGCGACCTTCACCGGATCACCTGCAGCGGGCAGTTTAGGCTGGGTCTCTGGGGTTTTTTCTGGAACGACGAATACGCTGGATTTGCCTTCGTCGAGTTGGACCGACTGTGAGATCAAAACTGTGGAGCCGCGGCGCACTTCGAGTCGGTGTTCGGTACCGGCCTTGATGGCGTACTTGACGACCGGGGTCACGCCGATTTCATTGCCATCAAACATGACACGGGCACCGCGCACCACGGTGCTGACTGAGATGTACGCCGGCGATGGCGTGCGTGGTCCCGCTGCGTCGGGTGTCGTGGTGGTGGTGACTTTGTCTGCAACTTCAGGGACATTGACGGTACGGACTGTCGCCGTCGCGATCTTGCCGGTGTTCTTCGGCGGGTTTTTGCCTTGGTTCGAAGCTGGATTATTGCGCGGCGGCGTGTTCTTCGCTGTGCTTACAACCTGCTTCGCGCCAGGTTTGTTGCCGGTGTCGACGGTGGCCATAGGCTCTACGGTGTCGGCGGTATCCGGTTGCACCGGTTCTGGTTTGAGTGCGATTTCGGGGATGGGTGGAGGTGGTTGATTGGTGGGATCAGTCATCGACAACAACATCTTCACTTCATCATCTCCGCCTAAATCAACCGCGCGCTGCAACACATTGCGAGCGGACAACAGATCGCCTGCGTTGAGCAGCGTCAGGCCCCGTACCCGCAGGGCTTCGATCTCTTCCTGGGTTCCTTTGTTCTCGGCCGGCGCGGTCACCTGGGCGGCTACTGGCGGCGTTTTTTCTGGACTAGCCTTGCGCGTTACAAACCAGATTCCCGCAATCGCGAAAACCGTTGCAAGCGCTGCGGCAATGACCAAGGGACGTTGATGCAGCGGGCGCGCGGCTGCCGCAACGGTTGGCGCCGGCACGTCCGACAGTTGGCCATTAGCCAGGCGTATCGACGCCCCGGTGGAGTTTTGCGCCGCAAATTGCATCGACGGTCGAATCATGGTTGCGGCGGTGTCTTGCTGTGGCGTCGGTGCGGCAGGGTTCGGCGCTCTGGCGGATTGCAAGACCATTTCGGCAATTGATTTGCCGCTTTGGCCGGATTGGGTCGAGCCGGCGAACGTTACGGGTGTGCCGCCGACGTGTGGTGCTGGAACGCCCACGTCGGGGATCTCGGTGCCAGCGGGAATCGCCGCCAACATTTGGTCGACGCGGCGACGTTCATCAATGCGCAGCGCAACGCGCCGCTCTAACCATTTGCGCAGCGAGGTATCTTCTTCGGGCTTTAAGTCCCGGGCCGCAGCTTCGAGGCGGGCAGTGAGATCTTTGGCTGATTCGATGCGAAATTCTGGATCCCGCACCAAGCACTCGGCCACTACGTTCGAAAGTTCGATCGGAAAGCCTGAGATAACTTCATGGAGTGGTGGCAGCGGACCTTCGAGCAAACTAAGCAATTGTTCGGCCGCACTGGCACCGCGAAATAGACGGCGGCGGGCAAACGTTTCCCACATCACCACGCCAAGTGAAAAAATGTCGGCGCGATGATCGTAGGGTTGGCCACGCACGTATTCGGGCGCCATGTAGCCGAACTTGCCTTTGAGCGTGCCAGGCGTTGTCATGGACGATTCGGACATGGCGCGCGCCACGCCGAAATCGATCAGCTTGGCAACACCGTCGTCGCTGAGCATGATGTTGTTGGGTGAAATATCGCGGTGCACGAGGCCCGCGGCATGCGCTACCGCGAGGGCATTGGATAAGTCGACAAAAATTTCCGCTCCGAGTCGCGGCGCAAACAGCGGACGATCGGTGATGGAAACATCCGACAGGTACTCACGGAGATTACGGCCGGGAATGTACTCCATCACCATATAAAATTTGCTGCCGTCGTGGTCGACGTCACGGACCTGCACAATGTTGCGATGCTGCAACTTGCCGACAATGCGCGCTTCGTTGAGAAACATCTCAACAAACGTCGGATTATCAACCAAGTGGCTGGCCAACAACTTCACTGCTGCGAGCGCACTAAAGTTTACGACAGAGGAACGCTGCCTTGCGAGGTAGACCTCTCCCATACCGCCCGATGCGATCTGCCGCAATAATTCGTACTTCCCAACGACCGTTCCTATAGCTGACATAGACAGGCCTCCCAGCGTGCTTGAACCCGATTGAAGCAGATCCGCGAATTGTCGTGGACAACACGTACTTTACGTCGTCTGTGGGGCACCTTTCACGACCCAACGAGGTAGGCGTAAGTGGTTAGAAAACCCCGATATCTCCATCTTTGCATCGTCTGTCATTCGTCTGTCATGGTGGGAATATCGACGAAGACTACGCTAGGGTATTTTTGAGCCGGGGGGCCCATGAGTACAATTGAAAACAGAGATAACCAAATTGGCAACTATGCTTTGGCCAAACGCCTCGCCGTTGGCGGGATGGGCCAGATTTTCCTTGGTCGCCGCCTTAAGGGCAACGATTTGGTCGCCATTAAGGTGCTAGCGGATTCGCTGGTACAAGACGCCAGATACGCGCAGTTGCTGATTGCCGAAGCAGCAGCCGTGGCGTCGCTGCGGCACCCAAATATCGTTCAGCTGTTGGACTTTGGTGAAGACAATGGTCGTCACTACCTCGTCTTAGAATATATTCCCGGCCAAAATCTACGCGAAGCGCTGTGGCGGATGGGCCGCAAGCCCGAAATTCCGGCGATGCCTTTGCGCGTCAAGTGCGGCGTGTTTGCCGATGTCGCCCGCGCTTTGTCGTATATGCACGGCACGGGGCGTGATGGCCAGCCGTTTATTCACCGTGACGTCAGCCCGAGCAACATCATGCTCAGCGACGACGGCCAAGTAAAACTAATCGATCTTGGCGTTGCGCAAGACGGCAGTCAACAAACCACGCCGGGTGTGCTCAAAGGCAAGTTCGCCTATATGGCGCCCGAGTACGTATCGGGCGGCGCGTACGATCATCGAGTCGACTTATGGT
>JAGPDK010000208.1 GCA_018057605.1 Kofleriaceae bacterium
AGCCAACACCGAAGCAGTAGGCCAGTCGTTACTGCTCTCAGACATGGCCGAGGTATTGTTGCAACTTGGTCGTAAAGACGATGCGTTGCAAGCGGTTATTCGTGCCACCGGGTTGGCACCAGCCAATACCGGCCTGCATGAGCAAGCGCGCAGCTTGGCGCGCGATTTGGGTAAAACCAATGTGTTCGTCGATGCCGCTGAAGTGCTGGCCGACAAACTTCGCCGCAAGGATGATCCCCCGTTGATCGCCGACATCCTGATGCGGGCTGGGCTTGCGTTGGAAGAAGACTGCAAAGATCTAGCGGCAGCGCAACAATTGTACCTGCGCGTTGAAGCTACCGGCGAAAAGCTCGCGGATGCGTTTTACGCGCAGGCACGTATTGCCAGTGTGTTAGGTGATGTCGCGTCGCAAACCCGAGCGCTCGACAAAATGTCGGAGCTGGCCGGTGACACCTCCCAAGGCGACCTATCCGCTGAACAAATTGATGCGTTGTATCGCTTGGCAGATATTTTCGTTGCTACCGATGCGCGGCGCGCCCAAGGCATCGATTTGCTCGAACGCGCATTCACCAGCGAACCGCGCTGGACTGCGGCTGGCAAAATTTTGCGAGCCGCGGCGGCCACCTCCTTGGTCGACTCCGACGAGCGCGTGCTGCGCATGTATGAACGGGTGGCACGCGCGGCAGGCGACCCTGCGATGTTGCTCGACTTCCTTGAACGTCGCGCCAAACAACCGTTTGCGACGACGCCGCAAATCCGCGAAGCCGTCGACACCGCCGTCATGCATGGCGAAAACGCGCGGGCCGAGCAGTTGTTACGTCACGCGGTAACAACCGCGCGTAATTCTAGTAATGGCATTGGCAGTGATGTCTGGTCAGCGCTGGCGTTGGCTGAGCGGCGTTTTGCAGCGGGCGACCTGCGGACCGCCTGTGAGTTGGTTTACGAAGTGGCGCCGACGGCCGAGTCCGACGCGGACGCCGAGGCGGTTGATAATTTGGCGATGCAGATCGCCGCCCGTGCTCACAGTGATCACGACGTAACGACAGCAAGTGAAGTGTATGAATTCTTGCGCGAACGGCATCCAGCCGACCGCGCCATTTGGCAGCCGCTCATTCAAATCTATCGCGAGCAGCGCGATGCCGATCGGTTGAGCAGTGTGGTGTCGTCGACGCTGCCGCAGCTGACTTCGGCTACGGAACGGGCCGCGATGCGGACCGAACATGCCGGATTCCTGATCGATACGCTGCAGCGGCATCATGATGCGCTCGATATCTTGCGCGAAGGGTTGGTCGATGCGCCTGACGATCTTGAAATGGCGGCGCGTTACGAAGCCACGCTGCGCCACCTCGGCGACGAAGATGGCATCGCTGAATTCTTGTGGATGCGTTTTGATCAAGCCCAGCGTCGTGGCAATCGTGAAAGCACGGTTGACGTGGCGCTGCGGTTGGGCGAAATGTTGGAGTTGCAAGAGTCGGCTGATACCGGCCGGGTGTATCGTGCAGCGCTGATTGTAGCGCCGGATGATCGTGAGATCTTGCGCCGCGTGGTACGGCATTTACGGGTCGAAGATGAGCCGCGCGAAGCCGCTGTGTTGATGGAGCGTTTGCTTGCGGTAGAAACGCCAGAGCATGCGCCGGCGTTGGCCGCGAAGGTCGCTGAAATGTGGCACGCCGCTGGCGACATGCGCAGTGTGCAGCGCACGCTTGAAATTGCGCTGCGCTCGGCGCCTGATGATCGGGTAATTCATGATCGGTTGGAGCGGCACTATCGCGACAACGAAATGTGGAACGAGTTGGCCGAGTTGATGATTCGTGATTCCGAGCGCATGGATGACGAAGCTGCGGTCGATAAACTGCGTGAAGCCGCGTCGGTGTACACCGGCTTTTTGGGGCAACCGCGCAAAGCTGCTGAAGTGTTGCGCTTGGCTCGTGGCCGTTCGTCCGACGGTGTTGGCTTGGTAACCGATCAAGCCGCAGCGTTGGCGGCCGCTGGTGACCTCGACGGAGCCCAGCGTGCGCTCGGTGAATCGTTAGCGACGCTGCAAGGGCCGCAGCGACTTTCGGTATTGTTGTTGCGAGCGAGTTTTTTGCAACAATTGGGTGATGACGCCGGGGCGGTCGAAGACTGTCAACTGGCCTATGAGATCGATGCCCAACGCGGGTTTGATTCGCTGGTCGGCAGTCTGGAACGGTTGCGCGCGCGAGCCGAACAGCGTCGGGACCGCGATACCGAGCGTAGTACGACCATGCGGTTGGCCCGGTTGGCGATGAACCACGGCGATAACGAACGGGCCCGCAACCTATTGGTGGCGTGGATCGAACGCGAAAACCAAGACATCGAACCGTTGTACTTGTTGTGCGATTTGGACGCGTCGATTGGTCATTGGGAAGGCGTGCTGGCTGGGGCGACGCGGCTGGCCTATATCTCGACCGGGACCGAGCAAGTTGACGCAGCGCTGCGGGCTGCGCAAGCGGCCAATGACGCTGGTCGGCCGGCCGATGCAGTCGGGGTAGTTGAGATGGTGCACCAGGCTCAACCCGACGTAGCGATGTTGCGTACCAAGTTGCGCGAGCAATACGAGGCCGCCGGCGCGTATCGTGAACTTGCCGCCATTTTGGTGGCTGAGGCTGATCACACCGAAGATAAACAAGAGCGCTACGCCAACTATCGTCGCGCAGCGGAACTATTGTTGTATTCGCTCGAAGATCCGGCCGCAGCAACCTATGCTGCAGGCAAAGCGCTCGAAATGGTGCCAGACGATCACACCGCGTTGATGCTCAACGTTGATGTCTTGATCGGTGCAGGGCAGGTTGAAGATGCCGGGCGCACGCTGGACGCGGCCATCTCGGCGCAAAAGAAGCGCACGCCTGAACTCGCGGTGATGCAACAACGTATGGGCCGGGTCTCGGCGATGTTGGGTGACAAAGAGGGCCACCTCAATTGGTTGAAGAAGGCGTTTGATGTTGATCGCAAAAACGCCGAAGTGGCCGCTGAGTTGGCAACATTAGCGACTGAGCTTGGTGACTACGAGTTGGCGCTCAAGCCGTTACGTGCAATTACCTTGATGGAAAATCCGCAACCAGTAACGCGCCCGATGGCGTTGTTGTGGGAAGCCAAAATCGAACACGCGCGTGGCAACCGTGCCAAAGCTGAGTTGTGGGCCAAAAAAGCGTTAAGAGAAGACCCTAACTTCGATGAAGCGCAGACCTTCATCGATGAGATGGGTGCGGGGTGACACCTGCTAACGACGCAACGGCCGCGGTTTTGTACCAAGCTGCCGATGTTGGTGGCGTAGCAACGCTGACCCTCAACCGGCCTGGCAATCGCAACAGCATGACCGGCGAATTGCTCGACGGTTTCGCCAGCGCAATTGCAGCAGCGCAGCATGATGCGCTGTTGCGCTGCTTGGTGATTACCGGGGCTGGGCCATGTTTTTCCGCTGGCGCCGATTTTAAGTCGATCATCCAACGCGAACACAATGGCGACGGCGGCAACGCGGGACCGGTGCCGACCCCTCATCAGCGGTCGTACGCGATGTACGAACCGTTTTTATCGGTGCTCGATATTGCGGTACCGGTGATCGGCGCGCTCAACGGCCATACGGTTGGTGGCGGCTTTGGGCTGGCGTTGGTTTGTGATGTACGCATCGGTGCACGCGAGGCCAAGTATGGCGCGAATTTCGCAAGGCTGGGGCTGCATCCGGGGATGGCGATTACGATGATGTTGCCACGCTTAGTTGGTGCCTCGCGTGCGGCAGAAATGTTGTACTCGGCGGAGTTAATCGACGGTGCGACGGCGGCAAGTTACGGTTTATTGTCGCGTGCAGTTGGCGCTGAAGAAGTGTTGCCTGCGGCGCTGACGTTGGCGCGCGGCATCGCTGCGAATGCGCCCATTGCGGTGCGTTCGATCAAGCGCACGCTTAATCGGGGGCTCGCTGATGCAGCTCGGGAAGCCGCGCGTGGCGAAGCGTATGCTCAAGCCGAGTCGCTTGCGACCGAAGATGCCAGCGAAGGCATCGCGGCGCTGTTGGCCAAACGCCCGCCAGTTTTTCGCGGCCGGTAAGTTTGCAAGTGCGCTAGTGTGCTAGTTCGCTAGTCCGGTAACCGGACTTATTTGCTTAGCTAGTAAATAGGCGTAACGACAATCCGGTGATGCTGCCATCTTGTGGGTGGCCGGTGCCCGCCGCTTTGCGTGCCTTGCCTTCATGCTCCGCAGAACGCACGGACTATCATTGGTCCGCAAGTCCGCAAGTCCGCAAGTCCGCAAGTCCGCGCTCGGATCTCCGGCCGCGGGTCTCCGGCCACCCGTTTGCAACGTCGCAGCCTGCAGCGACCGAAGATGCCAGCGAAGGCATCGCGGCGCTGCTGGCGAAACGACCACCGTTTTTTTGCGGTCGGTAGGTTTGGGTTGAGTGCCCAGGTGTCGCCGCGTTGGTACGTTGGTACGTTGGTACGCTGGTACATTGGTACGTCCGGGGTCACGGATGACAGCCAATGCCCGCGAGCGGGAGCTTCTTGTGGCGAGCACGAAACGGGGTGAGGAGTTTGGATCTGTTCGACCACACCGCTCGTGGTAAGCTAAGCCGTCATGACGGCCATCCGAATTATCCCGGCGTCCGACGATGATCTTGGTCCGCCGTTCCCGTACGAAGTGGCGTTTCGCCTCCTTAAGGCGATACCCGGCGTCATCATGTCGGAAACGGACATTCCTGCCATCGTTGCGGCTGGCATCCGCTTGGGTTGGCCGCAGTCCTTGGTGGACTGGCATTGGGAGGCCATGCGCATCGGCGGCGTCTACGACTTCGAATCCCTTGCCGACGACGGGTTCTCATGCACGCTGTGGCGCGACAACATCTTCTTTCGGTTCACGAGCCATGAACACGAAAAAGCGTGCCGCCCTCGCATCGAAGCGCTCGCACGCGAGCTTCGCTGCCGAGTCCTCCAGCAGTAGCGCCGGGCATGTTCTGGTCGATCGTGGATCAAGCGAACGCCCGACCGGGGCTCAATCGCGCGCGGCGACGGAACGTGCCTCACGCGGTGGCGCGCCACTGCGATCAGTGCGTCCGTGTGATCTGCGTGTGAACCCAGCCGACGTTGATTATCGGGCCAAAAGCTTGAGCTCGGCGATGTTGACCCGGGCGAACTCGCCGGCGCTGCCACCGGCACCGACGTAGTTCGAGAAGTGGGCGAGCGCCGACATATTCATTGTGGTCTGATCGGCGCGGATGGTGATGCGATAGGTTTTGGTCGCGTCCAACTCGGCACGCACAAACGTGCTGTCGGCCCAGCGCGCCCAGTCGCCGAGCTGCGGCATCGTGATCACGCCCGTGGCGACGACCTGGTTGGTTGCGGTGTCCTCGACGACGACCCGCTTTATCGCGCAGGTGATGCCGGTGCTGATCGCGTTGGCGCCGTTGCCATATACGAGTTGCAGCAGGTGCGGCCCAGAGCGCGTTGGCCGGATCGCAGCCACCACCAGGGTGTGCGAGGAGTCGCCCCAGTTGCTGTAGTGAAACCTGCCATGATCATTCGAGGCCACGCCGCCGGTCGCTGCGAAGCTGGTGGCAGCGATCGTCGTCACCCGTGCAGCGCCATCGCCCCACCAGCACATTGGGTGCGAACGCTGCGAGCAGTTGCCACTCGACGTGAAGCAGGTCTCGACTGCGAAGCACGGCGCGGCATCGGCGCTCGCGCTGGTGTCGGTAAAGCTGGTGGCTGTGCCGGCTAGGTCGCTGGCGACCTTGACCCCATCGCGGTACACCGCATACCGAATCGTCGCTGGAGTCTCGCCGGCCGCCGACAGGTCTAGTGCAACTGCGTTGCCGATGCGCCGCACATTGGTAATCGCGGGCACCCGCGGTGCGAAGATCGCGCGGTAGTCAACCGAGTCGCGGCGGGTGAGCGTGGTCGGGCCGACCGTCGTGGGTGCGCCGAAGGTGACGTCGATTCGGTTCTGAGTCTCGAGCTGCGCGGCTGCGATTGGGCCGGTGACGAGTTGGCCGTTGAGGCGCAATGCCTCGATCTGGTAGCTGCCGCCGGCACCGCCAGCTGGGGGCAAGTGCAGGACGACCGTGGTGGTTGTGCCGCGCCACGGGACGTCGTTGAGCACCAGCTGATCGGTGTTGGCGAACATGGTGTTGCGCAGGTCGCGCGACAGGTATGGGGTGACCCGCAGGCCATCAGCGGCGAACCGCAAGCCGAACAGTGTGTGATGGACCATGGAGACGTAACCGGCGACCGACCACAGCTGGCGCTGCGAGTTCACGACTGGGCCCGAGTACGCGCCGTCGTCGAGCCAAGGCGCTCCGCTCACGATTTCGAGGTTCTCCATGTTCGACAGGTTCAGCGCAGCGGCGCGTACGAGTGAGCGGAGGGCGCGATCGGCGACCGGCGCGTGGTCGCCAGCGGCTGCGGCGCGCAGCCAGTACGCGGTCACGAATGGCCACTCGGCGCGGTTGTGATAGATCCGGGTTAGTTGCTGCTGCGGGAAGATTACCGGTGCCGAGCCGCGGCCGATGTGCGGATAGCTTTCAAGGATGCGGGTGGTCTGGGCTGGCGAAGCGACGCCCGAGAGTACTGCGAGTGCGGAGCCAAGCAGATCGAACTGGCGCGCCGGCGCCGGGTCGAGAAAGGTCGTGGTGAAGGTCGAAAACAGCCCGGCATCTTCGAGCCAGAACCGATCGCGGATCTTGGCCCGCAGTGCGTCGGCCCAACTACGGTAACGCCCAGCGGCCGCAGTCTCGCCGCGCTCGCCAGCCAAATCGGCCGTGAGTTCGAGTGCGCGTAGATGCGCGAGGTTGGTGCTCAAGGCCTTGCTCGTCGCGATCGGGGCGACGTCGTCGACGGTCCACGCCGGATAACTCTGTTCGCGCCAGTCGAGAAACGACTGCTCGCCGGTGTATAGCCCGTCGACTGGATCGTGGACGACTTCGCGATCGTGCTCGATGGTCGCGCGCAAGGCGGCATACGCGCGATCGCGGAACGCCTCGCGCTCCGCGCCGTCGAGATGGGGCAGCAAGGCGGCCGCACCGAGCGCCCACGTCACGCGATCACTCGACACCGGATAGCTGCCGCCGGTCCCCGTGTCCTGGACGATTTGCTCGGGGCCGCCGGCGCGCGGCGCGCTGAGCTTGAACGCGAGCGAGTTGCGGGCACGCCTAGGATCGATCCCAGCCAGGCCGAGGTCCACCGAGTACGAGATGTCCCGGGTCCAGACATAGGTCCACAACCGGCCGGTTTCGAAGCAGCCGCCTTCGGGGCATTGGATGGGTGCGCCTGATGCGAACGCGCCGTCACGCACGGCATCGACCGAGTTCTCTCGGACCTCGTCGAGGGCGAGCGCGTGGAGGGCGTCGAATAGGTCGTTGCCTGTGCGCAAACTCGGCGCAGTAGCAGCTTCGACGATCACGCGCGGGCCTGCAGGTAGGTTATCGCGCCGGGGTGCGGTCGAGGCGAGCACGTAGGTGCGCCGGCATGCGGTGGGCTCGTTGATGTCGACGTGGGCGCGGCCGAGCGCGTCGTCAAGATCGGCGGTGCCGGCGCGATTGGCGGTTGGGCTGACGCACGTGCGCGGTCCAACCTCGGGGCCATCGGGGTCGCCCGCGTCGGGTTTGGCCGACGTCGACGAAGAACTGCACGCAGCGACGACGACAAGGCTTAGCGGGGACAGCAGAGACAGCGTGAACGGCGAGCGCATCGGGGCCGAGGATAGGGCTTCCAACCCCAAAAATCCATGGAGAAATCTCGGTGGGCGTGGTTGATTTCACAGGCCGTTGGTGACCTGTCGCGCCTTATAAAATCGTTGGCAATGAGCGATTGGTAACTTAGCGGCCGACATGCGCCAGGGCTTTGCTTATATTTTGGTTGCTGCTTGTGGCTCGTCGGCCAATGCAGTTGCCGACGCTGGGTTTGATACAAAAGCCAACGACGCACTGCTTGATGCACCGGTACTAACGCCTGACGCGATGGTGCGATTGCTGACGCTTGATCAAAATGCGCCCGCATCAACGTAATTGCGTAGTCGACAACACCTGGCTAAGCCGCGTAGGCTCGGGCCGTTATGCACCATAGTAACGCGAATGCAACCATCAGTAGCCGGCGCGCTGGCGTCGGTTTGTGTGCCGGATTGCTGCTTAGTGGCGGTTTGGCAGGATGCGGCGGGGGCTCCGAAAATACGCTCGACGCACCGACGAGCGGCGATGCACTCATCGGTGATGGCCCGGTGGCGTGTCCACGGCCCGCGCCGGCAGCGGATCGGGTGCGGGCGTTGGTGGTGAGTAAACCGTATGACGCCAACTCGCAGCCGGCCAATGGCTACGATGTGCTCGCGGTTGCCACCGACGGCAAAATTACCAACACCGGAACCTCGTTTGCGATGGCCACGGCAGTCGGTGGTGAAATCACGTTCACGCCCGATGGCAAAGTTGGCTTGCTGGCGCAAAAAGATGGCTCGGTCGGCGTGTTTACCCTCGACGGTCTGACCCCCACGGTGGTGCATGCCAAATTCACCGGCAATTTCTACGCCGACAGCGTGACGGTGGATCCTACCGGGCAGTTTGCGTACATCGTCGACGGTAATTTTCGCAACAACGGTGGCGGTTTGTATAAGTCGCGCATCGGCTGCGATGGCACGCTGTCAACGCCGGAGCGCGTGGTCGAAAGTAAACTAGCGAAATGGATGTTCTACGATTCGCCAACCACCGCCTTGGTGGTGGCTCGCGATGTCGGCAACAGTGCAGCTGGCGCCGATGCGCATCGCATTGCGGTCGATGCACCCACCGCAGTCCTCGCTGGCACCGATGCCTTTGGTCACGACGAAGCCTCGGTCGGCGGCGGTTATTGGTCGGCTGAGCGCAACACGCTGTGGATTGGCGACACCAGCCAGTTTAGCGGTATTGCCGACAAGGTCGCGATTGTTTCCACCGTCGGCGGCTTAACCAACGCTGGATTGGTTGATATCGACGACGCCGCCGGCATTCGAGTCTCGCCATTTGCGGATCTCGGGGTGGTGTCCAGTGGCTTTGGCGATGCCATCTTCGTGGTGGATCGTGGCGGCACCGCCGGCGCCTATCGAGTTGCAGGCAAAGTCGCTTACATGGGCGGCACGCCACAAATTCCCAGTGG
>JAGPDK010000209.1 GCA_018057605.1 Kofleriaceae bacterium
GCTTGATGATGTACCAAGGTCGCGAAGCGACAGCGCGCCGCTACAGCCAACTGGGCCCGGCCGGCATTGTTACCGATGGCCAGGACCGCCGACACCAACGGGTTCCCGAGGACCGAAGCGCTCGCGCCTTCGACGGTAAAGCCCAACAACAAGCGGCCGTGGGTGGCGGCGTTGTCGTCACACACCCGGATTTCAGGCCAAAGCGCTTGATGACCGCCTATCATCAGACGCTCGTCGCTGTCGACAGACGAAACCATCGACTGTGCCGTTGCGATCACAACTTTGGCGTGACCACCTGCACCAATCACAAACAACGGGTTTTGCGTACTTTGTGTCGGCACCGCCGCAGTGTCGCGCGCGCCTGCGACCAGGTCAAAGGGCATCAGGGTGTTTGCGTACCTTGAATTGCGTTTGCGGCGATGCCTCGCGTCGCCGGCACGTACCCGCTACACGCAGCCACAGCGACGCTGTCGCTGCGGCCCTACTAGCGTCGGCACCGATGTAGGTACGAAGCCTCCCTAGGCAACTAACTAGAAATCCGTTAGCGTGAGGCGCTGGGGGGATTCATGGCAGGACTATCCAACATCTCTTGCGCGGTGACCTGTGCAATCGCGGCATCGTCGATGCAACTACCGAGCGCGCTTGCCGCCGATCGCCGGTTTGAACCCGGCAGTTTAGTCATTCCGATGGACTTGACCTACCAGAGCCAAGGCATGTTCCAGGCCTACGGCCTGATCTACCAATTACTCAAGCAAGGCGTGCACGTCAATTGGATGATCGATCCGAACAAGACCTACCACGCCGCGCCGTGTAACACCGTCGGCAATCTATGCGCATGGGATTGTGGGTTGGAAGGCACAGGCATCAAGTGCCCGTATCCGACCATGAGTCCCGATATCACGGTCACCAGCAAAATTGTCTGGGCCGACGCTGGCGGGGCGGTGCGGGATAGCATCTTGGGCACGCACGCATATCGCGGCGGCCCCTTTGTCATTGATTCGCTCGATCACGACAAAGCCGTGACCATCATTGACGCGTGGAACAACCAAGCGCTGTGGACTGCCAATCCTTGGGCGCGGCGCACGGTGTTTCATGTGACCTCGGTACATGAAGCCACCACCGCGTTCACGGGCAATGTTGGCAAAGAAATGATTGCACCGCCGACGATCGCCGTGTTCGCCGACGGTAATGAACCAATCGCAACCGGCTATTTGCGGGCGGCTGGGATCCCGCAATCGAACGACACTGAATTCCCAACTGCTAAATGCGGCGCCGCTGACTGCGGTCCGGGCACCAGCAATCCTGACATGCTCACCGAACAAGCAGTGGCCGGCGACTTGGGTAGTTGCGCTGCGCCGAACACCAACCACCGCAACGGTGCGCTATTTAAGCCCAACGGTGAAGTTGCGTACTGCCAACTTATGTCGATGCACTGGGGCGTGAATGAGCGGGAAAAAGTGCTGTGCGATGGCCGCGCGTGCCCAGCGACCCAAGCCGAATGTACCAACCAGCAGTTCACTCACAACGGCCACGAAGTAGTTGCCGAAGTACGTGAATTTCTAAAATCCAAAACCCACTTCTTTGCTGAATGCCAAGCCGTCAATGCCTACGAAAACACCTCGCCAAATCCGGCCTGGCCGTTTCTCGACGATGCTAGTCGCGATGGTCACTTCTTGACCACCGAAGGGACACCGCCCGCTTGCCCTTGCACCAACGCTGATTACCGATGCGTGACCGGCGGATGCAATGGTGCCGATTGCTGTCTGCCTAGGGATAACAAGTGGCTCAACGCTGGTTATGAGGTGGGTCCACAACCGGCCGCGGGCACCGTCAAGTTGCTGCAGCCGTCGTTGCCGTACATTCAAATCGACGGCGAATTTGGCACCACCGGTGGCAGTGAGCCCTCGTACAACTTGAGCACCTATCTCAACACCACCTATAAGAACAACCGTCAGGTAACCATGCTTACCGGGCCAAACGGCCCAGGCAACCAAGATTTGTGGATGACGGGATTCCTCGACGGCTGCGACGACGTGGTCTTGGCCCCGGGTAAAAACCGCGCCGCCGGTTGCGAAGGCAAAATCAGCTATCTCGGCGGCCACAACTACGAAACCACGGTACCCGTCGTGTCGGGTTCGCAGAGCCAAGGCACCCGGCTGTTTCTCAACGCGTTGTTCGAGGCCCAATGTGTCACGGGCGACGGCCCCGGTGTCGTCGACACCGATGGTGATGGCATTGTCGACGGCAACGATCCCTTCCCGAACGACCCAACCCAATGCGGCGATGCCGACGGCGACGGCTGCGACGACTGCAGCAGCGGCCGGTTCGACCCAGCCAACGATTGCCCAGGCACCGGTGCCAACGGTACCGCAAGCAGCGGTTGCTGTGAAACCGGTGCGGCCAATCCGCTTGGCTCCCTTTTGTTGTCAGCCCTGGTATTCGGCCTAGCATTTCTTCCGCGCCGTCGCCAATCTACCTAATCGGACGCTGCTAGTACGCTGCCACGCTGAGCGGTTTAACGCGGGTTATATGCAGCCGTTAGTCGCCGTTGTTAGTGTGCGGCTGCTATAGTCCCGGCATGTATTGGGTCATCGGGCTTCTGGCCCTGAGCTTTTTGATCGTTGTGCACGAAGCCGGTCACTACGTGGTCGCGCGCTGGTGCCAGATGCGCGTCGATCGTTTCAGTGTCGGTTTTGGCCCGGCCATTTTGAAGCGCAAATCTAAAAAAACCGGCACGGTGTTTCAACTGGCGCCGATTCCGCTTGGTGGCTTCGTGGAAATTTCTGGCATGAACGTGGTTGAAGATGTCGACCCAGCCGATAAACATTCCTATGCAAACCGTCCGGTATGGCAACGCTTCGCAGCGATTTTGGCCGGCCCTGCCACAAATTTCCTATCCGCATTTTTGTTAGCGTTTTTGCTGTACGCCGTGTGGGGCGTGCGCTCGGCCGAACGTTGGTACGGTGTTGGCGCCGTGCTTGATGGGTACGATGCCCAAGGCAAACTTGAGGTTGGCGATCGAATTTTAGCCATTGATGACCAGCCGATGTATTTAGTGGATCCCAACGGCAAAATTTCAACGTTGCGTGATCGCGTCAATGCCAAAGGCGGCGCGCCGCTCAAAGTAACCGTGCGCCGCAACGGCACTGAAATGTCGTTCGACGTCGCACCGAAGGCTGGTTCCGATAAATCCGGCAAACCGATCCTCGACGACAATAAACCAGTTTATTTGCTGGGCATCGTTCCAACCGAACAATATCAACGCGTCAGCGTCGGTGTCGGCACGTCGGTTGCCAACGCGTTGTCGTATCCGTTCCGGCAAAGCGCGCTGATCTATACTGGGATCAAACGCATCATCGTTGATAAAGAAAAAGCGGATATCGGCGGCGGTGTGCGCATGGCCGAAGAATTCAAGAAAGCATTTTCGTATGGCTTTGGCGAAGGCCTTGAATTGGTCATGGCCCTGTCGGTATATTTAGCCCTATTCAACTTGCTGCCCTTGCCTGCCCTCGACGGCGGCCGGTTAGTGTTTTTAGGTTACGAAATGATCACCCGACGGCGTGCCAACCCACGCATCGAAGCCACCGTGCATATGGTTGGTATTATGTTGCTGGCTGTTGTGATGATCCTGGTCACGTTCAAAGACTGCAAACGGCTGTTCACGTAACGCCGGGGCCTATGCTTGCCTCCGAAGTTCTCGACCGAATTCCCACTGACCCGGGCGTATACCTGTTTAAAGACAAGGCCGCCAAGGTGGTCTACGTCGGCAAAGCTAAAAATCTACGCACCCGCGTCCGCCAGTATTTTCGGCCCGGCGGTGATGAACGGTACTTTGTTGCTGCTGGCTTTTTAGGCCGCGCCGTCGTCGAGATTGAGACGATTGTGGTCACAGCTGAAAAAGATGCCCTGCTGCTTGAAAATCATCTCATCAAACAGCACCAACCCAAGTTCAACGTCAAGCTGCGCGATGACAAGCAATACCTGGTGCTGCGCTTGGAAAAACCAAAACGCGCATCAAGCAAACCCGGCGCGGCACCGCCGAGCAAAGCCCAGCTATTCCCACGCGTGCAAGTGGTGCGCAATATCCGCGATGACGACGCGGCGTACTTTGGGCCGTATCACTCGGCCACCTCAGCGCGGCAAACGCTGCGCATTTTGAATCGGCATTTTCAACTGCGGACCTGCACCGACCACGTGTTGGAAAGCCGTGGCCGGGTGTGTTTGCAGTATCAGATCAAGCGTTGCCCTGGGCCGTGCGCCATGCCGGTCGAACCGCAAGCCTATGCCGATCAAGTCGACGACGTAGCAATGTTTTTGTCGGGCAAAGACCAAGAACTCACGGACCGCCTACGCACGCGGATGTTAGCGCGGGCCGAAGCCGAAGATTTTGAAGCTGCGGCAGCGCTGCGTGATTCGATTGCGGCGGTCGATCGCACACTCGCGCGGCAAGACATGGTGCAAGACGAATTCATCGACCAGGATGTGTGGGGCATGTACCGGCAAGCCGATGCGGTCGAAGTTGCGGTGCTGTTTGTCCGTGGCGGCAAACTTGTTGGGCGCCGGACATTTATGCAACGCGACCAAGAATTGCCTGACGCCGACGTGATCGCCGAGCATGTGCAGCAATACTACGCGACCCAAACCTTTGTGCCGGATGAAGTCGTGGTCGGCGTTGTACTCGAAGCCAGCACCGCGTTGGCTGATTGGTTGTCGTCGATGCGCGGCCGCAAAGTGCGAGTGGTTGAATCGCAGCGTGGGCAACGCGCTCGCCTAGTCGACCTGGCCGACAAAAATGCCGGAGCGTCAGCGGTGTCGCGGCGCGGTCGCGACGATGACGCGCAGGCAATTCTGCAGAAGCTGCAAGAACGCTTGGGCTTGGCCAAGCTACCCAAACGCATCGAGTGTTTTGATATTGCGCATATTCAAGGCCGCGAAACGGTGGCTTCGATGGTCACGTTTATTGACGGCGTGCCGGCTAAAAACCTGTATCGAAAATTCAAAGTCAAAACTTCGGGCAACGATGACTTTGCCTCGATGTACGAAGTGTTGTCGCGACGGTTTCGCCGAGCGGCGGAAGTGCGCAGCGACGGCCGAGCACGGATTGCCACCGCTGTCGCAGGCGATGCTACGACCGAAGCCGAGCTTGACGACACTGTCGAGGACGCCGTCGACGATGCCAGTGACGATGCGGTCACCACGCTCGGCGGCGACGCTGGCAATACCACCAAGATCTCACCGTGGGTCGCGCCAGACTTGCTGGTTGTTGACGGTGGCAAAGGCCAACTCGGCATGGCCATCGCAGCGCTCACCGATCAAGGTTTTGATTTCGGCGAAAGCGGCGTTGATGTCATCAGCTTGGCCAAAGAGCGGGAACTCGCGGCTGGCGACGCGCCCGATCGGGTGTATCTGCGTAACGTCAAAGAACCAATTGCGCTGCGCCAAAACTCACCGGAGTTATATATTTTGGCGCGGCTGCGCGACGAAGCGCACCGTTTCGCTAATACGTTTCACCGCGCTCGTCGCAGCAAAGCGGCCTTGCGTTCCGAGCTCGACGACATCCCCGGCATTGGCCCGACTCGCCGCAAAAAGTTGCTCGCCCACTTTGGCAGCGTGCGCGAAGTCCGTGCGGCCACCGTCGAGCAACTGCGCCGCGTGCCAGGGATTACCGAGTCCGCAGCCAAAGCCATTGTTGCGCAATTTGCGGAGATGCCGAAGGGTGACGGAGGTGATTAGGGTGACAACCGTAACCAGCCACGACGACGTAGTTTGGTTTTTGCGGGGTACGGTAACGCGCACCGATTGCTTACGTTCACCCCGTCGAATCCAACGGCTGTTTAGCTAACATCATGGAGCTTTGATTCATCGCTTGCAGCCGATCCAAACTGCGCCGCGCCCGATGAAACGACGCTGGTGATACCTGCCAGTCGCCGGAAAACGCCTCATCCAGGTCAACGACCAGATACAAGATGTGGCCAATACAGCCAGCCATCGCGCCCGTGATCAGCATGTGCATCCAGACGCGATCCACAGGTAACAAGTACATTGAGCCGGTGATGATGCAGGCCCCGCTATACAACAAAATCTTCAAGGCCATGGGTAGGCGTGACCGCGCCGACACCAAGCGCAACGTCCGAAGTTCCGTCAATGAATTGAACCGCGAGACAACTTCGCCAAATATTTCACCATCGCACGTGCTCGAACCGCAGCTGACAATGGCCAACCACACGTCATCGAGTAAGTGCCCGGTTTTTTCCATCACCACGTCGTCGTCGCAGGCCATCGCGGGCCATTCTTTGTTGATAACTTGATCGAGATAAGCACGTAACGCCGTCATTACTGCAGCATGCCGCTCATGCGATAGGCCGCCCACCGTCCGATAAACATCAACAATGGCCGATGCTTCGCGCGCCACATAACTGCGGGCATCGTTGAATTGGCCCCAAACCACGTAGACCACAAACGCCATCAACACCGCGTAGATGCCACCTACGGTCTGCATATAGTTGCCCACCGAATCGCCCGACTCGCGCAGCACGCGCACCGGTATCACTTCGCGCGCCACCAGCAGCCCAACAATACTTGCGGCCGTTAACCCGGCCACGGTGGGGGTTAACGATAGAAAAGTTCGGATGGTACGGCGGATGTCCACGATACTTACTGGGGCAACGTGTCGACGCCGGCCGTCAGCGCGGCAGTAGTGGAAGCGCCCGTACGGGTTAACTGCAAACTGCCCCCGAGCCCCGCTGCACCAAACCGTACCGTCGCCGTGCCACCATCAGCGAACGTTAACGCGACGCCTCGTTGATTCGCAGCATCGCTCAAGGTTGCCGAACCTACATCACCGTCGATCCAAAGTACGTGCATGAATTGATTGTTGCCGCCTGGCACCGTGGCATCAAGCCGTGATCCCTTCGTGAAGTCACTGTCGGTTGAATGCGCGTAGACTGACGACACCGCGTTCGCTGGCAACAAGCGCTGGGTCGTTAACGTATGCCCGGCCGCCGTCATCGTGGCTGATGCGCCGTTAAGGGTTGGCTCCTCAGGGACATTGAGTTGCCACACTTGTTGCGTGCCGGCGGCGGTGACCACGCGATCAAACACCACGAGCGCATTTGGTTCAATGAATACCAATTCACGTTCCATCTTGGTAACGCTAGCGGCGCCTTGGTACGCGGGCGTCAGGTCGGCCGCGAAATGTATCCACCCGTCGCCGCGATGTAACGCCTGCAATTTCGAAACGGTACCGTACGGCTGTTTGACATCTTCACCGTCGGCAACCACCCGCACGATGTTGTGATATTTGGCGTCCTGCGGAATGCCGGAGTGTGAATCAATAATTGGATCGTAAGCCAACCAACCATCTTTGTAGATCAAGAAATTGCCTTGATCTTGATGGGCATGCGACTCGGTATACGCACCAGCCGAAAAATTGAGCCAGGTCGCATCTTTATCCCAGCTCGTGCGCGTATAGATTTGGCCAATGCCAGAGGCATAATGCGAACGGCCCAGGGTCGACAGCGGCGTGGCCACTAGGTCGGGCGCTGTATTAAGCAATTCATGCACGTAATTGAAAGGGCTGATCATCTCTGGCACCGACGACGCTGCCAACAAAGTCTTGGTCGGCCCAGCAGCGGGATCAGCTTGATACCGCGCCATCAATTCCAGTAAATAGTGCCGATGATAATCATACAACGACGCGGTCGAGTCGCGCGCGTGATCCCCAGTTGGGGCCAACCGATCCAGCGTTGGCACAATTTGATGAATCGTAGTGCGTAGCGATTGCCGCGCATGATCAGTCTTGATCGAAATATCTTCGCCGGTCGAACCTTCCCAGAAGTCATAAAGTTCGAACAACGCCTTCATCGAAACACCATAGCCGGTGCCTTCGCGAGATCCGCCACCGACCAGATCGCGCCCAAACTGCGGGATCAGTTCGCCGCCAATTTTGGTATCACGAAACATCATGATCCACTCATCGCCGGATGCGATTTCGCCGTGGGCACCAAGGCCTAACAACATGGTGGCACGCAAAAATGAGTAATAGTAGTTATTCGAGGGGTTGTCGATCGACCAACCTGACCAGCCAAAAACCTTGCCACCCCAAGTTGCGGTTTCGTGATGCCATACGTTCCAAACTGCTTGATCAGCAAGTTTGAGCCAGCGCGTCTTTTGACTGGCTGTAACCTGATCAAAACACCAGTCGTAGGTCAACATGATGTCGCCGACGACTTCGCCAACGTACAAATAACTATCGCGCGCCAATTCAGGCCGGTTGCCTTCGGCGATCAGTTTTTCTTCGGCAATCACATTGGCATCAACGTTCTTGATCGCGGCCGTACAATATTTGGCATCACCCGTCAGCTGGCTCGCCAACGCAGCGAACCAAGCTTGAAATGCATACACATCATTGCCGCCCATCCAGCCATCGACCATCTTGATGAAGCGCGTGGCTTCAGGGCGCCCAGCGGTCACGGCAGCAACCAAACGAGTTTTGTTGCGTGGCAAATAGATCCGCGGATGATTTTCCTCAAGCACCGGATCTTTGCTGCCGCCCCCGCCCCCGCCACAACCCTGCGCTGAGCCAACGAAACCAGCAACACAAAACATCAACAACGCCGAATGGAGCTTGTCAACCATGCGAGCAGTTTGCCCTGATAGCCGCACGAGATCCATTTTCAAATGCACTTTTGGGATGCAGATCACACGGTCGCGCACGATCAACGGATTGATGGCTTGACCAGCATGCGGCTCCCACTTCACGCCAGGTGCGACCTCCAGCCACTCCTTGGCCGACCCTGAGTATTGTTATTGCCCCCCTTGGGCGCCGAGAATTTGGAAAACCACGCGGCGATTGGCGGCCCGGCCCGCAGCTTTTTGGTTGTCCGCAATTGGCGCGGTTTCGCCGAAACCCTCGGACGCAAGACGTGCTGCGTCTACGCCGTGGCTAACCAAATACTGCATGACTTGCGCAGCGCGCCGACGCGATAGATCAAGATTGTACGCATCATCACCCTGCGAGTCGGTGTGGCCCTGCACTTGAACTTTTGCGATTTCGGTGTGCACGTTGAGCACGCGTACAACATTATCTAGCAGCTTGTTCGACTTCTGGAGAATC
>JAGPDK010000660.1 GCA_018057605.1 Kofleriaceae bacterium
GCGCCGAAGCGCAGCACTGCAATGAAGCTGCAACCCTGCTGGCGCCCGTGCTCAATCGCCAATCTGCCACAATGGCGGTGACGCAACGCGCGCCGTTGATCGCGACAATGGTCGACGTTCACGATCGATTTCCCGAAGTACCGCTGCCGATTGTGATTACGCCGATCACGCCGCAACCTCGCCGCAACGGAGGCGATCATGGAGTTTAGCCATCGTTATGCCGGCGCTTCCGCGGTTACCCAGCGTGATGCCGCCACCGAATTGGCGTTTGCACCTGACACTTTGCGCGCGCCGACTTATTTCCGAGGCCAAGTCTCAGCCCAGGTCGCATTTCGCGAAGCGATGAGTGCATTGCACGACGTTGTTATCGCCGACCTGCGGTTCATTCCGAAGGATCGCACGGGGTATTTGGCGTGGCGCGAGCAGCAAGGTTATATCGACTTTGCCAATCTCACTCGCAGCCAAGCAACCGTCGCTGCAGAGATTGAGCGCTTGACCGCAGAGGTGCGCGAACTGAACGCGCGTGCAAGCTCGCGTTTTGCTGCGTTCTATGCCGCCCGGCAGAAGTACTTTACCTTCCTGTACGAACGCGATCGCGAACTTTGGTTTAAGCTCGATCCAATCATCACGGTGCATCCTGACTCACTGTTCTTTGAGTGTTTTTCGCGCGACGAATCGAGCTACGGCCGGCTATCGGCGTCGTATAACGTGTTCACCGAACTCGGCGACCGCGCCTGTGGCACCACCAACATCGACTACTCAGAAAAGCTCTACGGCGAGTTTCAAAAGATTCGCAGCTACAAAGCCACCACGCTCGACATCGACCCCACCGGTTTTTCGGTTACCACGTCGCTCGAGCAAGAATATCGCGAAGTCAAAATCGACGTGCCCGACTCCTGGGTCCGCGGCCTTTTGCAGGTTAGCGCCGCGATGACTATGCCAACGCAGGTGGTTGAGTTGCATCCGATGGATGTGCACAACATTTGCCTAGCGTTACGACGCAACAAAGAGCAATTCGGGCCACGGTCTTTGCGATTTGCACTTAAGCCCGGCGCCCCCGTTAGCATACGCATCGATCCGTGGGACAAAGTCATCGCGTGTCCGCGCTCGAAATGCCTCGGCGATCGCGAGATGGAAGTCCGCATCTGGGGCCGACGACGACTGCACGTGTTGGAGCGGCTATTGCCGTTGGCACGCAGCGTGAAACTGTATCTACTTGGCAGCGGCCTACCGAGCTTTTGGGTCGTCGATCTTGGCGGGCTATCGTTTACGCTAGGCCTGTCAGGCTGGACCCACAACAACTGGTCGCAAGCGAGCAACTTTGATCTCTTGGCCAGCCGGGAGGCGGTCGACGAAAATTCACAACAACGCGTCTTCGACGAGCTCGGCAAAGTGTGGCTGGCCACGCCCGATGAACTCGCGCGCGCGACCGGCCTCGACCGCAGCGTGGTCGCATCAGCGATGATCGGCTGGACCCAAAACGGTCGTGCGATGTACGACGTCGAGCGCGGGGCCTATCGCAAACGCGAACTCACGCGCGAACCATTACCCATGAGTGCGTTGCGCTATGCCAACGCACGTGAGGAAGCGGCCGTGCAACTGCTGCACAATGCCAAAGTTGCCGTCGACCACGCGGCTGACATCGACGGTGAATTGGCAATCAACGGCCGCATCGGCTGGCGCGGCCGGCTGTTTACCGCCAAGTTAGCGTTTGACCGTGATCGCCGCATCGCCAGCGCTGAGTGTGACTGCGATTTTTATATTCGCAATCGGCTACGCCAAGGTCCGTGTGAACACATGTTGGCACTTCGTGCAGCGCACCAACGCGGCGTATCCGACAAAATGCCGGTTGGCGAATTCAAATCACCGACGGCACCTCATACTGCCGATCCGGGAGGTGCGGCTGCCCCAAGCAACCTGGCAACAG
The DNA here is from genome assembly GCA_018057605.1 of Kofleriaceae bacterium. Classification (GTDB taxonomy): domain Bacteria; phylum Myxococcota_A; class Polyangia; order Haliangiales; family Haliangiaceae; genus JABFXX01. The sequence goes on from JAGPDK010000660.1 coordinate 1,928, forward strand.
TGATTCAGAACTTGTTTACCAAGGCCCGCACGTCAACAGAGCAAGGCAATCATCATGCTGCCCTCTCCACACTGCAAAATCTTGAACGCCAGATACCAGCAGGACACGCCGAGTTACAATCGGTGCGCGAGCGGATCGCCGACGTATTGCTTGCGCTCAAGTACTACGATGAAGCAATGCGAGTGGCGCGACAAGTGCTGACGGTCGAGCCGCAACGCGCAAGTGTGTTGCGAGTCGCCCGCGATGTCGCGGCGGCGCAGCACGATTGGCCGACCGCGCATGACCTAGGTGAGCGCTATGCGTTGGTAGCCAACACGCCCAGCAGCTGGCTCGCGTTAATCACGATTTGCGAAGCCGGCCATGCGGCATCTCCGGCCATCAACGCGAGCGATCCTGAATCGTCACTCCCGGCTGGTTTTCTTCGCCTGGCAAATGCGATCTCACGTGCGCTGCAAGCGTTCCCCAGCGATGCAGCGTTGCTTGCCGCGCAGGAAAGATTACGCGCGCCAACCGCGACAACCAACGACGCAGCTGCCAACAAACCGGCACCATTTTGGCGCCGCATGATCAACAAGATCACCGGCAAAGGCGCCACGCCGGCACCGTCGCTGGCACCGAACGCGATCGCCACGCCCGCGGCCAACGACAAACAACGCACGCGACGCATCGAAGCTGCCGTCACTGTCATTGCACTGCGTAGCACCGTG
>JAGPDK010000210.1:0-7092 GCA_018057605.1 Kofleriaceae bacterium
GGGCAGTGCTGGTGCGGGTGTGGGCCACCATGATGCCGTTGACCGCCTTGTAGTTATCAAAATCGTCCACGGAAATCGCGCCGCCTTCTTCAAAGCTGATCCGCGAAATCATTTTGGATTCACGGTCGATAAATAGCGTTACGTTGACGCCCATCGGCGAGGTCAAACGCACGACGGCATGGCCGCGACCGCCGATCTTGTCATCCGACAAGGGCGCGATAATCACGCCTTTGTCGAGGTGCCGCAGCAGAATCAATTCGGGGTCGCGCCAACGTTCAAACGCGATGGCGGCGAAGGCTTCGGGCGGCATATCGACCACGCCGGTTGGCTCTTGGTTCCAGCCTTTGTTGCCGTCGATGCCAATGGCCACGACGAATTTTTGGCCGAGGCTCAGCTCGGCATCAATGCGCATTTTGTCGGGTAGCACCAACGTGCGCGTCAGTTGAATGGCGACGCTTTGACCTTGAATCAAGGTGGTGCCACTCGCCGTCATCCGCAGTGATTTGAGGGCCCGTAATTTTGCTTCGCCACCTTTCGCCATTAGGGCGGTGTCGAGTAGCGCTTTGGCTGCCGCGCCAGCTTTGGCATCGACCACGATCGGGGCCCCGACCCATGCTGGGCCGATCGGGTCGGTGTAGCTAACTTTCTCGTAACGCCAGCCGGCGGCTTTTAGTTGCGGTTCCAGATCTTTGGCGTCGCCGACGAGCACCACAACGTAGTTGCGCGGGTCAATCACGTTTGCCGCGGCGGCTTTGGCGGCGGTGGCGTCAACGCTCGCGATGCGTTGGGCGTAGGTCGCAACGTATTCTTCGTTGAAGCCGTGCAGATTAGCGGCCATAATCGCCGCGCCGACATCGGCCGCGGATTGGAATCGCACCCCGTATCCACCCGCGATATTGGCGGTGGCACGCTCGACCTCGCCTGCGGACGGGCCGTCTTTGGCCATCTTGGCCAATTCTTGGGTGACTAAGCGTGTTGTCGCGAGCGCTTCGGCGTTGCGGGTAAAGGTTGACGCAATGAGCGAGCCGCGGTCGAGGTTGCGATCGAACGCCGAATTGGCACCGTAGGTTTTGCCACCTTTGACGCGCACGACATTCATCAAGCGCGATGAAAAATCACCGCTACCCAAAATATAGTTCCACACTGTGGCGTCGAAAAACTGCGGGTCATCATGGGCAATGCCGTACTGCGCCACGCGTATCTGGGTTTGGGTCTGCCCGGGTTTGTCAACTAAGCGTACGCGGATGCCGGAGAGGCCCGGTTGCGCATACTTGGGTGTTGGCGGCACGGCAGCTTTTTTCCAACCGCCGAAAGCCTTTTCCAACTCGCCGCGCAGTCTGGCAACTTTGACATCGCCACTGACCACCAGCACGGCGTTGTTAGGCACAAACCAGGTTTTGTGCCACGTGATTAAGTCGTCGCGGGTGAGGGCGGCAATGCGTGGTTCCGACGGTAACCAACCCCGGACGTGGTCGTTGCCCCACAATAAGTTCTGCACGTGGGCCGACGCTAGCTGCGCGGCATCGTCGAGCCGACCGCGCACTTCGGCGATTTTACCTTGCCACACCGCAGCCATTTCGGTGGATGCAAACGCTGGCTTGGTCACGACCTCGGGCAGCAACTGCAGGCAGGTGCTGATGTTTTTAGCCATGACGTTGCACGTCAATACCGTCGCTTCATAGCCGGCGTTTGCGCCCATGGTGCCACCGACAAAATCAATGGCTCGCGCTAACTGGCGTGCGTCGTGTTTGCTGGTGCCACCGCGCAACAACATATCACCGGTCAGATCGGCGACGCCGAGCCGGGCCAGCGGCTCGTGCATGCGGCCGGCTTTGATGGCCAGTTGCATACTCACCACGGGCAACTTCGCGCTGGCAACGATGATGACTTCAAGGCCATTACTGAGGCGGAACGTTTGGATCGGTGGCAGGGTTATGCGCGCGGCCGGTTGGGCCGTCGGAGGTGCCAGCAGATCTTTGCGCGTGCTCCACGCATCGGAGTCCGACCCTGTGCCCGGCTCGCCGGCAGCAGTTGGTCCGGCGCCAGGCTCCTGCGCGATGTTTTGATCGCCGTCACTCGGCAGCGTTGGCACAATTGATGTCGTCGGTTTCGGGCCACAGCCCAACAACATGGCTAACACAAAATAGCCAAGTAACGCCCCGCGACTTGTCGTCGGTTGATATTCGCGCCGAAGGGACAGGCACGCTTTTTGTTTGAGATCCGCGCGAGTTACGCGTGGTGGGTTGAATGCCGGCGACTGGTCGGCGGCAGAAGGGACGGGAACGTCCCTTGGCTGTGATCTGAATGCCGGCGACTGGTCGGCGGCAGAAGGGCCGGGAACGTCCCTTGGCTGTGATCTGAATGCCGGCGACTGGTCGGCGGCAGAAGGGCCGGGCATGTCCCTTGTACAATAAACAGAAGATTTCATTTGGCACCTGCTGGAGCGGCTTCGAGGACCGCGGTCTTGGGTGGGATCACCAAGACGGTCGCGCGGTCGGTGGTTAAGTATTGTTTGGTCACGCGGACCACGTCGGCGGCGGTTACTTTTTCTAATGCGGCGACATCGCGCATGAATGCGCCGGCATCGCCGGTTAAAATCCACGATCGGCCAATTTGCTCGGCCATGCCGGTCACATTTTCGAGCGAGAACGTGACGCTGGCTTGGATTTGGTTTTTTGCTTGGCGCAATTCGTTGGCCGTTGGCGGGTTGCGGATTAATTTGGCGACCTCGTCGAACATCGCTGCTTCTAAGGCCTCAACGTCGGCGGGGTTGATGTACGCACCGAGCATCATCCACATGCCGGTTTCTTCGCGTAACTGGGCTTGCACACCACCATCGATGCCAAAGGCACGCTTGAGTTTGGGGTCGGGGTTTTTGATGCGTGTACGCAAGCGCGATGATTCGCCGTTGCCCATGATCAACGCAGCGAGCTGCAACGCATAGACATCCACATGTTTTGCTGGCGGGATCTTGTAGCCGGCGATGACCAGACCAATTTGACTAGCCTGTGCAACTTCGCGGCGCTTGGCGGTTTGCTCAGGCTCGACAGCCGCAAGCGATGGTCGCGGCGGGGTCGGGCCAGCGGCGATGCTGCCAAACCGTTTAGTTACCGACGCTTTAACGTCGTCGAGCGTTGCGTTACCGACGACGACCACCAAGGCATTGTTGGGTTGATAGTAGGCATCATAAAAAGTTTTGAGGTCGGCCGGTTTGGTATTATCCAAGTCGGCAATGGTGCCCGCGGCGGTCCACGCATACGGATGCTTGGTGTAGGCGGTTGCTAAGAAGCGCCAGAACCCGCGCGTAATGGGCGTGTTGAGTTGCTGGCGAATTTCTTCTTTGACGACTTCGCGCTCCGTTGCAATAACTGCATCGCGAAACAATAAGTTGCGCATGCGCTCGGCTTCGAGTTCCAAGGTGAAGTCGAGGTAGGTGGCCGGCACAAGGTTGATGTAGTGCGTGGCATCTTCGTCGGTTGTTGCGTTAACGGTGCCGCCGACGCCGTTGATGAAGCGGGCATGGTCTTCGGGCCGGACTCGCGCCGTGCCTTTAAACATGATGTGTTCGAACATATGCGCCGAGCCACGTTTGTCGCGCGCTTCATCTTTGGCCCCGGCGTGGTACCAGACCTGCACTGCGACCACGGGCGCAGCATCCAGGCGCATGAACGCGACCTGCAAACCGTTGGGCAGCGCAAATGTTTCGACCTTAGGTTGTGCTGCTTTGGCTTTGGCTGCATCCACCGCAGGCTTGGCAGGCGTTGGCGCGGCAGGTGTTGGCGCGGCAGACACATCAGTACGTGGGGCCGCGAGCGCTCCAGCGAATGCCGCAATGGCCAATAGTGTTCGAGATAGTAAATGCACGGTGTTCCTCACGTCAGATGGCCGGGACACTACCGCTCACGGAGTTGCTTGTCTAATGACGGCGACGGGTTGGGGGCGGCCGGCGAAACCCAAGTGAAAATGCACTGCGTCAAGACTTGGGTTATGCAACGCGTCACAAGGATCTGTGCAAACCTGCCGAAATCTAATAAAAACTCGCAAGTGCCTGATATTGGCTAAATGAATTCCTTGAAATCGATATTTTTCCAGCTTGACTGGAATTTGAGCGTGCTGCATAGTGCATCAAGAAGCGGCGATTGAGGCCGCTTCACAACAAGTGAGGATGGCTGTGGCTAGAACCCAAACAAGTAGTTCGGAAGAATCATCAAAATACGTCGACCTTGCTGGTGTGAAGGTATTTTCGGCAACCAAGGCGAAAGAGCGCGAGTTGCTTGGCGACCTCATCACCGATTGGATTCGCGTCAATCCAAACAATGAAATCATCGACAAGATCGTAACGCAGTCGTCGGATTCGGAATTTCACTGTCTGACGATCACGGTCTTCTATAAGATCAAGGCCTAAACGTTTCCTGACAGGCGTGCGAACGTTTGTCGTGACGCTCCAGCCCCCGCTGGGGCGTTTTGCATTTTCGGTCTGGCAATACCAATGTCGGCAGCCACGACTATGCCTCGATAGGATGCGGGACCCGACATGGAGCGAACCCAGCGCACGCTGGGGCGCGGGACCCGACATGGAGCGAACCCAGCGCACGCTGGGGCGCGGGACCCGACATGGAGCGAACCCAGCGCACGCTGGGGCGCGGGACCCGACTGCCCACCGACGATCACGGTCAGCTGTCTCCGGCGAACTCGCGAGACCCGGCTATTGCGGTAGCCGATCAAGTGCTTGATGTCTGCTAAGTAGCTGATCTTGCGATCAAGATTGCCCGCAGGGTTTGTGGCACGCCAGCTGCAATAGCCCTCACCATGAAAACGCCACGCATCACTACTGCAGCTCTTCTTATCGCGCTTGGTTCTTTTGCCGCTTGCGCTGCCGATGCCCCGGTCGGCAACGGCCCAGGCGGTGACAATCCCGGTGGCGACAATCCGGGTGACGATGACGTCAAAGTTCTCAAACTCGCTGGCAAGTATGGCTTGAGCAGCAAGTTCGATATGCAAGCCAACATGCCTGGCGCAGTCGGCGAAGTCGCCCGCATGTTCATCGACATGACCGACGACAGCACCGACCCAGGTCAGTTCATTGCCGAGCAGGTAGTCGCAGCGATGCCAAGCGGCGCCGTGCGCACCGCGCTCAACGCAGCACTGCCGTTTGTCTCGGGTTACCTCAATGACTATCTGCTGCAAATCGCGCCTGACTTTGTTACCAAGATTGTCAAAATCGGCAACGTGTTCGGCGACGCCAGCAAGAACTTCGGTACGTTGTCAGAGTTGAGCGTCACCGGTTCGACCAGCCCATACGTTGGCAGCCACACCGTGAACGGCGTTGAATTCAAAATCGACGGTAATCAAATTCCGTTTATGTTTGCTGACTACGGCATGACCAACGTGAATGTCGCCAACTTGGCGGTTGGTCTTGAGCAAGCCGGCAAAATGACGATTTCCGACCACAAGCTCCCGCTGCAATACGGCGCCGTGCTGCGCATCGCCCTCGACGAAGCGATCATTCCGCTGGTTGATCCAAACGCCGCAAACCTGACTGAACTGCTGCAATCGTTGGTCGACTGCCAAGCCGTTGGTCAAGCTGTGGCCAATCAAATTGGTTTCGGTGCCGGCACCGCAGAAGTCGCATGCAATGCCGGCTTGGCGTTGGCTGCTAACAAAATCTACGACAAGCTTGCCGAAATGGACGGTTCGGCCCTCGAATTCCAAGTTGCCGGTACCGCCAAAGCGGTTGACAGCAACGCCGACCAAACTGCGGATCGTATTGACCGTGGTGGCTGGACCGGCACCGTTAGCTACGCTGGCACGCCAGCGCCTCTCGCGAACGCCATCTTCGCGGGCAGCAAGATGTAGCAACAATCGTCTCGCGTCTACCGGGGCTGGCGAGTCCACGGAGATGGAGGATGGCTGGAGCGGCCGCACCAATGGTGGTGTGGCCGTTTCCTTTTTCGGTGCGGCGAAGGCCAGCTAACCAAAAAACGACTGCGATGGCTGCGCATTACCTTGGCGGCGCTCCAGCTCGGCGTTGAGAAATCCGCCGACGTTGATCGCGAGGATTGAAAAGTAAAACCACAACAGCACGACGACCACCGTGCCAAATGAACCGTAGAACAACTCATAATTGGCAACTTGATCAACCCACAACGACAACAGCCACGACACCGTCAACCACAGCCCGGTACCAGCGATTGCGCCTGGCCAAATCACGTGCGCTTTGCCTTCGCGTGGCGCTGGCACCAATCGATACAGCACCACTTGGCCGATGAGCACCGAGACAAATAACAGGGGCCACCGGATGGTCAGTGTTAGTTCGTTGAAAATATGATTTTTCGGCAACACGGCACGCAGCGCCGGCAAGGCAACCAGCACCACTGCAAACACCATCATGCCGATCATGGTTGTGGTCGCAAAAAAGAGCGTGATGGCGATGCGCCGCATGAGCGATCGCCGATCGCGCACGCGGTACGCTTGATTGAGCGACGTCATCAAGGCGTCGATGGCGCCGCGTGCCGAAAACAGCGCGATGACGGTGCTGCCAGCGAGCGCCAACCCGAGTTCACCACTGGAGCGATCGGCTTGACGCTTGAGTTGTTCGGCGAGGAACCCTACTACCGCATTGGGTAAGACCTGTTCGAGGCCCGCCAAGTGAGATTGGATCGCATGAGGGTCGGCAATAAGCCCATATAGCGACACCACGGCCGCTATCGTCGGAATCGTCGCAAGAATAGCAAACAATGCAGTCCCTGCCGCCAGCACGGGCGTTTGGCCTAACAACGCCGACTTCGCAGCTATCACCCAGGACGTCGAATTGAGTCGATGCAGCAAGCGGCCAACAATCTCGAGACGGTGAAGTAGGTGCGGTTTGGTCAACGCGCTATGTTTTCAATATTTTCACGGCAATGCACGCAGTTTGGTGGCCGAAACGTCGCCGCGACCAGATTAACGATGCTGGGCAAATATCCGCCGGCCAAACTGGCCGGCAGGTGATGCCCGCAAGGATGCGATTTCGGCCTGTGCAGCGGTCGGGAAAACGTGGGGCCCCGGTAAGCCGAAGCGTTGTTCGGGCGGCACCAGCACGGGCGCGGCCAG
>JAGPDK010000210.1:7192-9097 GCA_018057605.1 Kofleriaceae bacterium
GCCGGCCAAACTGGCCGGCAGGTGATGCCCGCAAGGATGCGATTTCGGCCTGTGCAGCGGTCGGGAAAACGTGGGGCCCCGGTAAGCCGAAGCGTTGTTCGGGCGGCACCAGCACGGGCGCGGCCAGCGCGGCGAAGGTCAAGTCGGCGATCGAGAACGCGTTGCCGACCAAGAACGGCCGGCCGTCCGCGAGCAACGCGGAAACGTGTGCGAACACGATGGCAATTTTCTGACGTGATCGCTGGGCACCAGCGGCGTCGATCTTCAAGCCACGCTTGATCACGCCGGCCGCCAGCGGGCGAAACCATTGGAACGCGCGGGCCTGCCACGAGGGCACTCCTTGCTTAGTGATTTCGAGCATCAAGGTTTTGTTCGGCAATAAAAAGAAATACGCCCAGCGTCGGGTGGCTGGGCCCAGTTGTTCGTCGAACATTTCTTCGAGCGCCAACGCTTCGGCCCGCGCCACGGTGTCGCGTGGCAACAATGCGCCAGGGCGCTGGGTATCGGCCCACGCTACAATCGCCGTTGAATCGGCGATAATCGCGCCGTCGACGGCGAGCGCAGGCACCGACTTGCCAGCACCCACGCGCTTGGTGGCGCGGCGCGAGAAGATCGGCGAATGGCCCTGTTCGTGATAGGCGACGCCGCCGCGGTCGAGTGCCCATCGCGCTTTTTCACAATAGTGGGAAAATGGGATCGTTACGAACTCGACGCGCATTGCGGTAGTGTACGCGAAGTTTATGATTGACTCGCATTGCCACCTCGATATCGCAGCCTTTGATCTTGATCGTGCTGAGGTGGTCGCGCGGGCGCAGGCTGCGGGCGTGATTGGCATGCTGGTGCCGGCGATTCGCCCGGCGAATTGGGCCAACGTGGGGACGGTGGCGGGGCAGTTCGTTGGTGCCGGGGTGCGTACCGCATTTGGCATCCATCCGCAGTTCGTGCCGATACTTGAAATCGGCGAAATTGAGCAAGCGACCTCGGTAGACGGGTTGTGTCACGCGCTGACCGCCGCCGACCAGGCCGCACAATTGCGTGGCGCCGCACCCATGGTTGCCGTTGGCGAGTGCGGACTTGATGGCGCCACGCCGATGTTTGAGCGGCAAGAACAGTTGTTTCGCTTGCAGTTGCGTGCGGCGCGCGAATTAAAGTTGCCAGTGGTCGTGCATGTGTTGCGTGCCCATCATCGGGCGCCCGCTATCATGCGTGAGGAGCGCGTCGATACGGTTGGTGGCATCATGCACAGTTACTCTGGCGGGGTAGATTTGCTACCGGTCTATCGAGATCTTGGGTTGGCCTTTTCGTTTGCGGGACCAGTAACCTTTGCCGGTTCGCGTCGGCCACTCGGCGCCGCCATGCAGGTGCCGTTAGAGTTACTGCTGGTGGAAACCGATGCGCCCGACCAGGCTCCAACTCCGCATCGTGGCAGTCGCAGCGAACCGGCGCAGGTTGTCCATACTCTGGCGGCGATCGCCGCAGCTCGGCAGATCGAGCCTACGCAACTCGCTGCAATCACGGTTGCCAATACCCACCGGGTCTTGCCAGCTTGGAATGCTCGCCCGGCTGTATCGGGGTGACTAGTGTCCTTGCCGGCAACAACCGCAGTTGCGTTCCTACGACTGGTGCGCTGTGTTATTTCAGCTGGTTAGCTCTGCGTCAATTTGGCCTCGACCTTGCTCTGTAGGCTTGCATGAAACGTATTGGCAACCTCAGTGTCCTCTCGGCAATCGTCCTGTCCGCTACGCTCACCGGCTGTGTTGCCGATGAAGCTGAAGGCGAAGATGGCATTGATGATGTTGGCGTTGCCGCAGGCAAAGCCGATGGCTCTGCGTTTTCGGCCTGCGAGCTCAAAGCGGTAGTCACCATGCTTAACGGCGGCGCAACGCTAGAAGCGATCCGTAACAC
>JAGPDK010000211.1 GCA_018057605.1 Kofleriaceae bacterium
GGGGGCATGGTCGAACACGATGCCCAGCATGGTGGCGACGGCGGCCGGTGCGTTGCCGGCTGATAATAGTGCCAACCCGAGGAACGCGCTGTACGGCGCATAGAGTGGGTCGTCGTTGACTGCGTCAGCTAGCAGGGCTACCGCTTCATCGGCGCGGCCGACATTGCGCAAGGTGGAGCCAAAGCCGACGATGAAATGTCGACGTTCGTCGTCGGGAATGCCTTGTTGCCACGCGCGTTCGTAGAAGCGCACCGCGTCGTGCTCGCGACCTTCGCGATCGAGGGCATACGCACGGGCAATGTCCTCGTGTACGGGCATTAGCGAAGGCCTTTGGTGGCGGCCGGTTTGCGCGCGGCCGGCTTGCCCTTGGTTGTTGACTTGACGGGCGGCTGACCCGCGTTAGCATGCGCGGATGGCTTGGCGGTCGCCATTTCGACGATAACTTTGTAGTGCGGCGCACTCACGGGTTGCACCGAAAGGCGCGAGCCGCGACGCGTCACTAGGATGTCGGCGAGCCGTGGGTCGTCGCGTAGTTCGTCGAGGGCTATTATCGCTGCGAATTTGGCGACAAACTCAACTTCAACACAGATCCACGTTGGTGCGGCGTGGGTAGCTTTGGGATCGTAATATGGTGATTCGGGATCAAACTGGGTGGCATCAACCACGCCGGTCGTGGTGATGCAGGCCAACCCCGCAACGCCGGGCGGCGTTGCATTGGAGTGGTAAAACAACACGTCATCGCCAACTTTCATGCCATCGCGCATGTAATTTCGCGCTTGGAAATTGCGCACGCCGGTCCACGGTTCACGTTTGACTCGTTGCAAATCGTCGATCCCAAATGCATCGGGCTCGCTTTTCATGAGCCAATACTGCTTTGCCATGATGGCAGTATCGCAGGAGGCCGGCGACTTGGCAGCCGGTTTGGCCGGGGATGCGAAGTTGCCGGCGCGAAACATGCAGTTTGCATGAAACCTGCACACGTTGCCGTCCGTCCAAGGTGAACGCTTATCGGCCCAATGGCCTGGCCAGATATAATCTCCATGCTAATTTCCAAGGCTGAAAATGTTTAACAAAGAGATTCGCTAGGTGGCCGAGGTTCCTTCCAATCTGAATTTTGGCTTGGCGGCGATTCGCACGCCGGCCGAGGCTTTGACTACGTCCACGCCATGGCAACGTTTACGGGCGCTCGCGACGTTGGAGCGCAGCGACGTTTGGGTGTTGGTGATCTACTCGATTGCGATTGGCATTTTCACTCTGGCCATGCCGTTGGCTGCGCAAGTGCTGGTGAACTCGCTGGCCTTCACGGGGTTGAAGCAACCGATTGCCGTGTTGGCGCTGCTGGTGTTGTTGGTTTTAGGGATTGGCGGAGTGCTCAACGTGCTGCGGTACGCGGGTGTCGAGCGGCTCAAACAACGGCTGTTTGTCCGGGCCTCGCATGACGCGGCGTTGCGGCTTAGTCGCGCTCACGCTGATGCGTATCTCAAACAGAGTGCCAACCTTACGGTCAACGGTTTTTTTGATGTCATGACGTTGCAACGGTCGATGGCGTCGATGTTGATGTCGGGGCTGTCGGTGTTTTTGCAAGGCACAATCTCACTGTTGTTATTAGCGTTTTATCACCCGTGGCTCGCGGCGTTTGATGCGTTTATCGTGCTGGGCATTTTGTTCATTGTGTTTGTGCTTGGTCGTAACGCCGGAATCAGCGCAATCAAAGAAAGCAAAGCCAAACATCGCGTCGCCGCGTGGCTGCAGCAGGTGGCGCTTGCCAGCCATGCCTTCAAAGTACCGTCGGCGGGCGAGTTGGCCTTCAATCGGACCGACGCCTTAGTGAAGGAGTGGTTGACCTATCGCAATAAACATTTTGCGTTGTTGCAGCGTCAGAATATTGCTTCGTATGTTCTGCAGGCCATCGCGATGGCCGGGTTGTTGGGCCTGGGTGGCTTGTTGGTCATTGGTGGCCAACTCACGTTGGGCCAATTAGTTGCGGCCGAATTGGTGGTGGCTGGTGTCGTCGGCGGCTTGGCCAAACTTAGTTCTAGCTTGGCTGATTTTTACGACATGTTGGCGTCCATGGAAAAGCTCGCCACGATCGCGGATTTGAAGCAGGAACAAGATGTGCAAGTGCTTACGCGTGAACGCGCGAGCCGCGGCGCTGGTGTGACGTTCAATGATGTCACGGTAAAATATCCCAACGGCCAGATTGCGGTGGCAAACTTTTCGTTGACGATCGGCGCTGGGGAAGCAGTGGCGGTACTGGGGCGCGATTCGAGTGGTAAAAGCACGCTTGCAGATTTGGTGTTCGCCCAACGGCACCCAAATCAAGGCTGCATTGAACTCGACAATATCGATACCAGGACGCTGTCGTTGGCGCAAATTCGCCAAGATGTGGTGATCGCAGGCGGGCCGGAAATCTTTGATGGCACCGTGCTCGAGAACATCACGATGGGCCGCACCAACCTGCACGCTGAAGTGATTGCGGAGCTGTTGGCCGCGTCTGGCCTCGAAGAAGAAATTGCCCGGTTGCCTGATGGCATTAATACCAAAATCGGGCCGGCCGGAGCGCGGCTCACCTCGAGTCAAGGCGCCCGCTTGATGATCGCGCGGGCGATCGCTGGGAACCCACGGGTGGTGGTGTTGGATGAAAGCCTAGATGGTTTGGGTGCACCGATGATCGAACGTATTTTGCAGTGGCTGTTGCGGCCGACCTCGGGTTTCACGCTGTTGGTGTTGACCAGCCGCGGCCGGGTGGCGCGCCAGGTTGGCCGCCATGTAATTTTGGAAAAAGGCAGCATCGTTGCCCCAGACGACGCTAACAACGGCGGTGCAGCATGAAACTTCCCACAGCGTTTGTCGTCGGGACCGCGATGGATCTGGTGAAGCCTTCGCGCGCTGGACGATTGCTCGCGCGCATGGTGATTGCGTTTTTGATCGGTGGTGCCGCGTTTCTGGTGCTGGTGCCATGGCAACAAACGGCCAAAGGCGACGGTCGCGTGATTGCGTATTCACCGCAGGATCGCCAACAAAATATCAAGGCACCGGTTGAAGGCAAAGTAGCGCGCTGGTTGGTGACCGAAGGTTCGCAGGTCAAGGCCGGTGATCCAATCGTTGACCTCTCCGATAATGACCCCGATATTTTGCAGCGGTTGGGTGCCGAGCGCGACGCGGTCATCGCGCGCTTGGCTGCCGCCCAACTGCGGGTGCGTTCGATCGAAGCGCAGGTTGTGGCCTTGCAAGGTTCGCGCAAAAACGCGGTGTCGGCGGCGGAGTCGCGCATCAAGATGGCAAATCGCCGGATGATCGCAGCCAATCAAGCACTAGCTGCCGCCGATGCAACGCTGGCGACCGCCGAGCTCAATACCGAGCGCCAACAGGCGCTGTATACCAAAGGGCTCACGTCGCAGCGTCAAATGGAGCTGACGTTGTTAGACGAAACCCGCGCTCGGACCGAAGCTGAGCGCGCTAAAGCCTCGCTCGACGGTGCTCACGCTGAGTTGTCGGCGATAGGTTCCGATCGCGAGAAAGTTTCGAATGATGCCTTTGCATCGATCGAGAGCGCACAAGCGGCCAGAGCGATTGCCGATGCGGAAATTGCCAGCGCTAACGCGGAATTGACACGCATCGATGGGCGGTTGGCACGGCAGTCAACCCAAGCTGTACGCGCACCGATTGATGGCACGGTACTTTCGATAATCGCCAACGGACAATCGGGCGAGTTTGTGAAAGCTGGCGAAATCCTGGCCGTGATTGTGCCGGATACCACCGATCGTGCGGTGGAAGTGTGGGTGTCGGGCAACGACATGCCGTTGGTTACGCCCGGCGCAAAGGTGCGGTTGCAGTTTGAGGGCTGGCCGGTGTTGCAGTTCTCGGGTTGGCCATCAGTTGCCATTGGCACCTTTGGGGCAGTCGTAAAATTTGTCGACGCGACCAACAACAAAGACGGCGACTTTCGCGTGGTCATGGTGCCGGACCCCAACGAGCAGTGGCCGGCGGCATCGTACCTGCGGCAAGGCGTGCGCGTGCATGCGTGGATTCAGCTTGGGGTGGTGAAGGTTGGCTACGAACTATGGCGACAATTTAATGGTTTCCCGCCGTCGTTGCCCAATGCACCAGCGGGCAGCAAGCCGACGGATGCGATGAGCAAAGGTGACAAAAAGTAATGAAGTGGATTACCGCATTGATCGTGATGTTGCCTTGGCTTGCCGGTGCGTCGGCAGTGGCTCAGCCTGCGGGGCCGGCGGCTGCCGGTGGCACCCCACGAGGGCCGGACGCGGTTAAGGGTGGAACCATCGTCGATACGGTGACGCCAACATCGGGGCCCGTGCTCACGGTGGACGAAGTTCTCGCGTCGGTCGCACAGCAATATCCTTTGCTCAAAGCAGCGCTCACGGACCAAGATGTGGCGGCCGCCGAGTTGCTCAACGCGGAAGGTCAGTTCGATGTGACCTGGAAGACCCGGGTATCGGCAGTCCCGCTTGGTTACTACCAACAAGTACGTGCCGATACGGTAATCGAAAAACCTACCGACATATGGGGTTCCTCCTTTTTTGCTGGGTACAAGCTCGGCACCGGTGATTTCGCCTCGTACGACGGTAAGCTGCAAACGTTGGCGTTGGGCGAGCTGCGCGCTGGTGGCAATGTGCCGCTATGGCGCAACCGCAGCATTGATCGGCGACGCGCGTCACGCTCACGGGCCGAGCTGGGCGTGGAATTAGCAAACTTGACGGTAGCGCAACAACGCATCGAACTGCGTCGAGCCGCAACCGTGCGCTACTGGGCTTGGGTGGCAGCAGGTCGGCGCTTGAGCTTTGCCGAGCGGCTGCTAAAAATTGCGGTCGATCGCGATGCGGGGTTGGCCGGCCACGTCAGCGCCGGCAATGCCGCGGATATTGATCGCATTGATAACGAGCGTGCGATTGCGCAGCGCACATCGCAGGTGGCGTCGTCGCGCCGGGCGTTGGAGCAAGCCGCGATTGAACTCTCGCTGCTGCTACGCGACCAAGCTGGCGTACCGGTGGTGCCGACGGCGGCCCAGTTGCCAGCGACGCTGCTTGAGGGCCAACCTTCGTTACCAAGTTCAGCAAATGATGACATTGACGTTGCGGTTCGGCAACGCCCTGAAGCCCGGCGGCTCAATGTCCAGGCGATTCAACAGCGCATCGAAAGGCAATGGGCCGACGATCAACGTGCGCCCGGCTTGGATTTCCAGCTGATGGTGGCCAAAGATTTTGGGTCAGCCATCGACGGTCGACCTGATTTGAGCAAGCCGGTAGTTGAAGCCATGGTGTTGTTGGAAATACCGTTGCAGACTCGCTTGATGCAAGGCCGTGCGGCGCAGGCGCGCGCCATGCAAACACGAATGGAGCTGCAAGCGTCCTTTGCCACGGAACGTATCAAAGCCGATGTTGCCGATGCGCAATCGGCGCTGCGTGCCGCCGTCGAGAGGATTGCGGCTGCCGGCCTTGAACTCAAGGCGGCGTTGGCGCTCGAAGCTGGTGAACGCAGCCGATTTGATTTGGGCTATTCAACGTTATTGATCGTGAACATTCGCGAACAACAAACCGCCGAAGCGCAGCTGCGACAAATTGATGCGTTGTTTGATTATCGCCGAGCCATGGCGGATCTCAGCGCCGCACGTGGCGAATTGTAGGCAACACCTTGCGAAACATATTGCCATGGCTCGCACATTCAGCGCGTGATCCCAGTGGTTGCGGCAACATGTTGTTGCGCTTGCTGGGCATGGCGTTGCCACGCGGCACGGCACGGGGCGCCGCATAGGCCAAAAAAGAACCAACTGCCCAACCGGGGCCGAAGCCATGGGGGGACTTGTGCGTGCACCCGGCGGAAATACGCGACGATCGTCCACTTTTTTGGATGTCAACGCTCGCGTCGTTGCGGCCTCGCGCTACAAACAGGCCTCAATCATTTCTCATGCGCAACGCGCATCGACAAGGAGCTCAATTATGGCGTTTACTCTCCCAGAACTTCCGTATGCAAAAGATGCGCTTGCGCCAACCGTGTCGGTCGAAACCATCGACTACCACTACGGCAAACATCACCAAGCGTACGTCAATAATCTCAATAACTTGGTGCCTGGCACCAAATACGAAACGATGTCACTCGAAGAAGTGATCAAAGCTTCGTACGGCCAAGCCACCGAAAAGCCAATCTTCAACAACTCGGCGCAAGTGTGGAACCACACATTTTACTGGCACTCGTTGGCGCCAAACGCTGGCGGTGCACCACATGGCGCAATCGCTGCCGCCATCGACAAGTCATTTGGTAGCTTCGCGGATTTTAAAGAAAAATTCAGCAAAGCTGCGGCCGGCCAATTTGGTTCTGGTTGGGCGTGGTTGGTGAAAAACGCCGACGGTTCATTGGCTATTGAAGCCACGGCCAACGCCGATACGCCATTTGCTGCGGGCAAAACCTGCGTGCTGACCATTGATGTGTGGGAACACGCCTACTACGTCGACTACCGCAATGCGCGGCCAAAATACATTGAAGAGTTTTGGAAGCTGGTGAACTGGGACTTTGCGAACAAGAACCTCGCGTAGCCACAACTGCGCACCGCAGTGGCGCATGGACTGTTGAAAATGCCGCGACATGGTTGTCGCGGTTTTTCTTTTGGCCGACCAAGTGGCATTGCATGGCGGTGGCTAAGTATTTGTTCAGCCTAGCGAATTCCGTCGGTCAGGTTGGCACCGTGGTTGCTCTTTGTAGGCAACATGCGGAAATTACAAGTAGCAACCTTGGGTGCAAAAGTCGGCGTCGCAATTGCTGCGGCCATCCTCGGCGGGTGCGGTGCCGAGAGCGCGTCCGGCTCGGGTGCTAGCTCAGGCGGGGATGGCAACGTTGGCCTGGGCGGCGCCCAGGATATCGGCCAATTTCGTGGCTATCTCGATCGCGGCGAGATTCCGAGCCCGTCAAGTTTAGACGCGAACGGTTTTTTTAGTGAACACTACATAGCGCCGGAGGCGGCAGCGTGTGGCAACGTGATTTGTGCAACGGCGCAAACCAGCAGTCAGCCTGATTGGTTTGAAAACCAACGGCACAGCATTGTGCGCGTGGCGTTGTCGACGGTAGTTGACCCAGCCGTGTACAAACGTAAGCCACTCAATTTGGTGGTGGTCGTGGATCGCTCTGGCTCCATGCAGAGTGACAACCGCATGGAGAAAGTGAAAACTGGGCTACGGCTGTTGATTCAGAAGCTCCAACCAGTTGATCGCGTCGCGCTGGTTTCGTTTGACAGTTATGCGCGGGTTGATGTGAGCTTCGACGCAAGCGAAGACCGGCAACAGTTGATCGACGCGGTCGACCGCCTGCAACCAGGCGCGTCCACCAACATTTTCGATGGGCTGGCGGTCGGGTTTGCGCAGTTTGGTAATGGTTCGTTTAACGAACGGCAAAATCGCGTGATCTTGCTTTCCGACGGCCAAGCGACCGCTGGTAACACGTCGACACCTGCCATCATCGCGATGGCAGAATCGAAAGTTGCCACTGGGATTGGGTTGTCGACGGTTGGGGTGGGTAATTCGTTTGACGCACCGTTGATGCGTGGCTTGGCGGAGCGCGGTGCGGGTAATTTTTACTTTGCCGAAAATGCCGCGGCTGTGAGCGAAATTTTCACGCAAGAACTCGATTACTTCATTGAGCCGCTGGCGTTGGATGTGGAGTTTGGTGTTGCGGCCAACCAAGGGTTTACGTTAGGTGAAGCGGTTGGCGTCAACTACTGGCAACATGACGGTGCTGGCAAACTCGGCCGCGTGAAAATTCCAGCGGTGTTTTTGGCTAGCCGCATCAGCGAACAACCAGGGCAGGGCCGGCGCGGTGGTGGCGGGGCGGTGTTTATTCATTTGATCGACAGTCGCCCCGTCAACGTTGTCGACGGCGCAGCGGCAACGGTCACGCTGTCGTATCGGTTGCCGAATAGCACGCAAGTCGTGACGCAGACCGTAGTGATTGCGCCGCCGGTGCCTGCCGACGCCCCCGTCGAGGGTTTTTTCGCCACGCATGACGCAATGAAACAAGCCGCGCCGATGTATCACGTGTTTCGTGGCCTGCGGTTGGCTACGGACGTTGCCCAGTACGACATCAACTGTGCGTTGACTGCGTTGCTGATCTTGCGCGACCAGGCTTCGGCCTTCGTAGTTGAACATCCCGACTACGACCTCACGGCCGATGTTGCGTTGGTTGACAAATATATTGCCGTGTTGAAAGGCCGAGGCGCGGTGGCCGGTGAGTTGCCCAACGAAGGCGCAGCGTCGTGTTTTCAAGCAACGTGCGTCGACAAAGAGTGCGATTGTAATGCCGCAACCTGTGCAGCTACCATTATCGACGCACCGCAGTACGATGACAGTTATGGCGAAAATGTTGATTACGGCAATGGTGCCTGTGCCGCTGGCACGGCGCCCACGACATTGGCTCCGGTGTTGGCGATTGGGTTAGCCATGGTGGTGGCGCGACGGCGGCGCTACGCGAACTAAGCGGACGTTATCTTGCGACATCACCGTTGAGCTCGAGCGCGGGAAGCCCTGGGCGAACGAGCAGTTTATCGACGAGTAGTACTTCGGTGAGCGCAGATTGGTCAGTGCCCGCACCGCTATTTATGGCCGGCAATGCTGGCGACGTTATCCAACGGATGCTTGATTCGCCAACCACATCGACTGTGGCGACGCTTTCAATGGCGACAATTTCTTGGCTTGATAGCGGGCTGGTCGGACCGACCTTGATCGGCCAAATCGAACCATTGCTGCGGTCTACTAACAGCAGGCTTGCATGAATGTAGTCGCCTTGCGTCACGTTGCCGCGAATGGTCAGCCAACGCGCTGACGCCGATGCGCCTGCCAGATCAATTGAGAAATTATCGACCCCGAGGCGCTGGGTCACCACCGTGTTCGTGCCGGTGCGTTTCACGATGTTGCCGTGTTCAACATCGTAGGGCCACCGCGCGGCCGAGTTCGGCGCTGGCGGTGCCGGTCTCGGCGGGACGCGTGGGCACGTTGCCACAAGTTTGCCCTGGCATGGCGGCATTACCATCGCCGTGTGAACCTGCCCGGTGGTGAAATCAATGTGTACATTTACATCCACATTG
>JAGPDK010000661.1 GCA_018057605.1 Kofleriaceae bacterium
GTGTACGGCATAGCCGTGCCGGGCTACGCATCGCTATTAGTGTTGATGTTGTTCTTTAACAGCCTGTCGTTAATTTCTAACGGCATTCAAGGCGAGTACATCGGCCGCATTTTCGAAGAAGTGAAACGCCGGCCGTTGTTTGTGGTTGGCCAAACCATTGGCTTCAAAAACCTCGACAAGCCGAGCAACAATACGACCGACATGCCCACAACCGCACCGACCGACAATGTAACTACCTGAAAACACGATACATCGATGGTTTGCGCCTACATGTAAGAAACTTGGATCCATTGTAGGCAGCCTGTACAATTTTGCAATGGCTGCACCGAGTCGGGTCAAACCGCTAGATTCCAAAACTCCCAAGGCTCCGCTTGATCCTACGTCGAGCCCCAAACGCCGGGGTGCCGACCGCGTTGCGAGCGCGCCCCTGCCACCCAAAAAACCCATGGCCATGACCCTTCGGGTCTCGCTGTTTGAACGCGACATCAAAGTGCGGCTGGCCACCGCAGCCCTCGACATCTTGATGGAAAATGCGCGCGTGCTTTCCGAAGGCGATTTGATCGCTGGCAAATACGCCGGTTCCACCATGGTCACCATCGATTTGGAAAAATCCAAAGCCAAAGTCTCCGACCCAGCAACCGCCGCCACCGCATCGCGTATTGCCGGTTTGTACACCCGCGATGATCGCGCCCGCGCCCGCGCTCGGCGCCTCGGCACAAGCGAAGCGCGCCGCAATGCCAAGTGCGACTTATCCAGCCCGCAAATCGATGTCGTCGCTAGCAACGTCGGCGCCAAACTTCATCTCAGTATCAATGTGGAAGCCGACCAGAGGAAGGATTGCTCGAAATGACCCCGCCAACTCGCAACACCGACGACATCCAGCAACTCACACGCCAACTCACCCAGCGTGTCGACCCAACCACCAAAGTAACGCTGCCTATCGCTAGCCCAGCGGCCACCGCTGCAATGACCAGCAACATGATCGAGCTGTACAGCATTCGCGATGTCGCGCGCATTTTTGCGCTGCAAGAAAGTCGCCTGCGGTACTGGATGCAAACCGGCTTCGTCGGGCCAACCGTGCGCAAAGGTGGTCGGTTCTACTATCGGTTCTCCGATATCATCGCCGTCAAGGCCGCCAAGGATCTCCTCGCCGCTGGGATGGGATTGCAAAAGGTTCGCAAGAATCTTGAGGCCCTGCGTCGCACCCTGCCGCAAGATGCCAACGCGTTTGCCAAACTGCGCATCTGCAGCGACGGTGAAACCCTGGTCGCCATCGACGAAGATGTTGCGTTTGTGCCGATGAGCGGCCAAATCGTGATGGCCTTCACCGTGCCGACGCTCGGCGCCCGCGTCGCTGAAGTATTGTCACTTCCGACGAGCAGCCGCGATCTTGAAACCGAATCGGCGCAACAATTGGCCGATCAGCCCGACTCGGTGCCCGGCGAAATGATGGTTGAATCAACCGAAGCCAATGGCAACTCGGTGGCGTATCGCTGCTTTCTCGACGGTTGCGCCGCCGAAGCCGCCGGTGATGTGGCTACTGCCGAACACAAATTTCGCCAAGCCATGGAACTTGAACCGTCCATGGCCGCAGCCATGACCAACCTGGGCAACATGCTGCATCGTCGCGGCGATCTCGAACAAGCCCGCACCATGTATGAGCGCGCCTTGGAATTTGAGCCCGCCCAAGCCGAAGCCCGCTACAACTTAGCCAACGTCCTCGAAGATCTTGGCGAAAGCGAACTCGCCATCGGCCAACTGCGCCACGTCTGCGTCACCTCCCCCGACTTTGCCGACGCCCACTACAACCTCGGCGTCATGCTGGCCAAAGTTGGCGGCGCCACCCAAGCCCGCGCCCACCTGCAGCGCTACCTCGAACTCGACGGCGCCAGCGCCTGGGCCGGCCATGCGCGCACGTTTCTTGGGGAGATGGCGGCGTAGGCGAAGAAAAATTTCGGCAAACAGTACAACTGCTCATCCTTGTGTAAAGCACCAAATATTTACTGTTGTGATGTCGGACCTGCACGTGCACAACTATCGATGCTCTAGCGTAACAGGCGCAACCTGTCGCAATGCTGCCGAACGGCTTCCTCGGCTCCATGGTCGAAATGAGGGGCCAGGAACCGAGCGCCTGGTGGGTGCCCTTCTAGGTTCGCTAGGCAATCGCCTTTACCAGTAAGTTCCTCTGCACCGTCGCGGTCCAAAATTACGTTGCTCTGCCGGCCGTTTTGCAGCTTGAACGCTACGCGATTGCTTAGATTCGCAGTGGTTGCAGTGGGAATGATATCGGCCTTAGGATATTGGGAACAAAGAATCAGGCAAATTCCTGCGGACCGCCCTTTTTGGGCAATCCGCTGAATCGCTGCTGCGCACGCTTTGCCCTCCTCCCCTGTTTGTACGAGATCCGCCACTTCATCAACAATCAGAATTTGGTACGGCTCTGCGGCGGAGCTGCCAGCTAGCTCCCCCCATTTCCGCTTCTGATTCGCGAGCAATATTTTGTTTCGCCGATCGATATCTGCGACCGTATCTTCAAGTAAGCGCAGCACTGAGTCTACTTCGGTGCGCAGCGAACGAATATGCGGTGGAGCTGCATGCTGGAAGAAATCGAAATCTACTTGCTTAATATC
>JAGPDK010000212.1 GCA_018057605.1 Kofleriaceae bacterium
GACCTGTGTCGAGTTTGGCCTGTCCTATGTTGTGCTCGAAAAAGAGCGCGAATTTTCGTGGACGATTCGCAACTACTATCACAAAGGCAAAGAAGTCATGGCCGAGCCGCATGACATCGCGTTGACCGCATCGTTGCCGCACTGGGATACCTCACGCGAAGAACTGCTCGGCGCGTGGGCCAAGATGATTCAAGAAGCCAACATGCAGATTCGCTATCAGAGCAATGTTACGGACATCAAAAAAGACGGCGAGTGCTTCAACGTAACGCTCACCGACAGCGCCAAACAAACCACCGTGTTGACTGCTGCGCGCGTGGTGTTGGCCATCGGCACGTTAGGCAATCCACGCAAACTTGGTTGCACCGGCGAAGACCTCGACAAAGTCAAAAACTCCTTGGTCGACCCCGACGAATGGCGCAACAAAAATGTGCTCGTAGTTGGCGGCTCGGACTCGGCCGTTGAAGTCGTGTTGGCGCTGGGCGCATTTAACAAAGTGTGGTTCTCGACCCGCGGCGCTAAGCTCGAAGGCATCAAGCCCAAAAATCGCCAACTCATCGAAACCGCCGTAGCCGAAGGGCGCTGCACCATGCTGTACGCCACCACGGTTGCCGAAGTCACCGGCGATAAAGCGGCCATCTCCTACAAAGAAGACAATCGGCGCGAAGAAATTCCCAACGATGTAGTCTTCGCCATGATCGGCGGCGCCCCGCCAACCAAATGGCTGCAACAAATCGGTGTGCCATACGTCGACAAACCACACGCTTGGTCGCCGCCGCGCACCGACCACCTCTCGGCCAAAACTGCCGAGGGCCTGATTCCGGTGCGACGGTTGGTAGCAAACCTGCCAGCTAGCGCGCGCAAGCCGCACGCCCATTAGGCTCAAAAGTCGACCTGAGAACCAACTACCGCGGTAGCCATGGCGGCTCTGGTTGCTCAGATGCGGGTCGCATGGCGGGTATAGATCCAAGTGCTTAGCCGGACGATCGACCACGCTGCCTACGTCCAACACTGGTCCAACGGTTGCACTAGCTGCCGCAATGACATCGCACAGCATGTTCGGCCGCCGCCTGGCTACTCTTGTCGCCACCACATCGTTGTTCGCTAGTTT
This sequence comes from Kofleriaceae bacterium, assembly GCA_018057605.1. GTDB lineage: Bacteria > Myxococcota_A > Polyangia > Haliangiales > Haliangiaceae > JABFXX01. Next base: position 1,109 of record JAGPDK010000212.1, read on the forward strand.
TGTCGGCGGGCTCGGGACGACAGGCTGCGTTGATGCCGACGTTGAAGATGGCGAGAACGACAGTTTTGCCAGCGACGGCAAAGCCGATGGCATCACCGAGGGCTCACGCGAAGCGATGGCCGTACTAGCGCTGGTAAATGGCCCAACCCTTACCGCCGTTGAACTTAAAAACGACGCGGGCGTCACGATTCGAGTTGCCAACAACATCATGAAAAAGCGCAACGGCGCCGATGCCCAAACCGGCACCGCCGATGACGACAACTTTGAGACACTGCTCGAACTCGACAAAGTACCGTATGTGGGCCCGGCTGCATTCAACACACTGTTGGCCTACGCCAAGGCCAAAGGCTTATTCACGGACGCTGGCAAAATTGAAGTGGTGTTTTCGCCACAACCAGCCGGCGCAACCCATACCGCCAAAGTCGCTGGCCTCATTCGCAGTGCACAAAAAAACATCGATGTTGCGATGTACAGTTTTTCTGACGCCGAAGTCGGCGCCGCACTCGCCGACGCGGTGCGGCGAGGTGTCAAAGTTCGCTTCTTGTTTGAAACTGCGGGCTCAGACAAAGCAATTGATCTGACCGTTCGCGCAAGCAGCAAATCCGGCAAACTTGAAACCGCAGGCGTCGACGTACGTTACGTCAACAAGATTTTACATCACAAATTTGTGCTCATCGACGGGCCACGCGACGATGCAGCCAATGCAGCGACCGGTATCTTGGTAACCGGCAGTGCCAATTGGTCGTTCGGTGGCGCGCAGACCTACGACGAAAACACCTTATTCATCACCGGTAGCAGCCGCACCAACTTGGCCTACCAAAACGAATTTAACAACCTGTGGGAACACTCACGCGATTTTGTACTCGCCACGGTCTTGCCATATCAAACGTCGATGTTGCGCATCGACGGTTCACGCCTGCCTACGGAGGACGGCATCGACCCGTTGTTCACCCTGCCCAACTACACGCCGGGCGGCACCGACGGTGCGAGCTGGAAAGTCGACACTGCGTCGACGGTGATGGCGGATCAGTGGGTGGCCGCGATCGGTCGCGCCCAACATTCGATTCATATTGCGTCAGGCCACTTGCGCATGCGCTCGGTCGCCGAAGCGTTGATCGCCAAACGCGCAGCCTCGCCAAATGTCGAAATCAAAGTGTATCTCGACCAACAAGAATACATTTCAGCGTCGGGCCACGATGCCCAAGTAGCCAAAGTTGAATTGTGTTTATCCACGGCAACCACGGATGCCGCCAAACGCACATGCAAAGCCAACGAATTTCTGTTCTCCAAACTAGTCAACGACGCCAACATTGAAGTCCGCGTCAAGAGCTATGCCTATCGCTGGGACAATAGCTACGCGGTGCAAATGCACAACAAGTACATGATCATCGACAGCAACGAGCTATTCTCAGGCAGCTACAACTTATCGATGAACTCGGAACAAGGTACCTTTGAAAATTGCATGCACGTGTCGGGCGCGGCCAATGCCGGCGTCATTGCCAAGTTCGAAAGCAACTTTGCCAAACTGTGGAACACCGGCCGCACCGAGGGTGTGCTCGCAACCGTGCGCAATCAGATCAGCACCGCAGCTTCGATTCCGTTGGTCTTTACGCCGGTCTCTCTCACGATGAAAGAGTTCACCGACCTGCGCACGCTGATTCGCAGCAACTGTGCCGTGGTTGACTCGCAAGAATATCGCAGCAAAGCCGCAACCCACCGGTTCTGCCCACGTTCGTAAGGCGTGGCGCGTTACGCTGCGGCGAGTTGCGCGGCGATCGCCACTTGCATTGGCTTGGACAGCGTCGCAAGGACCGCCGGCCGTTCACGTTTCTTAAACGAGAACAGCAACGCCACAGCAAAATCTTGGCAGTCTTCACGCAGGTTCTTGGGGCCGGCATTGCGCAGCTTATCGAGCAACGCTAACCACGCCAGGCGCGCGGGTGGCGCGATCCGAGTAAGGTGAACTTCGTCGAGGGATTCAAGCATGGTGAGTGTCAACCAGGCCAATGCAGGGCTTGGTTTGCCGGGGCGTAGGGCCCAAACCGCCACATCACTTGCTTGGCTCAGCGACCAGCGATGCCATGGCCCACCTTTGGTTTCTTCATCGGGCTTAATCACAAATCGCAGCGGAGCCAGCGCGTGTACCGCCACCATGGCGCGTTCAAATTGCTGCCCAAACAGCCGCCACGTTGCCGTCGAGGGGAACAACAACTCCGGCGCGTAGTTGCCAGCCGCCAACCGGGCCTCAAGATTGCGCAACGCCGGCTTAAAAGGCAAACCGCTGGTCGCTGGTTCACAGGCTGCTTTGACCCGCAACTCGAGATTGTCATCGCTGCCAAAATGCATGATATCGCCCGAAAACCGGACGAATGCGGTAACTGGCAGCGGCAAGGCGGCTTTGATTTTAGCTTGCAACGCCTTGGACGGTGCGCGCTTGAACCACGCAAAACATTCGAGACATTTGTAGGCCACACCGTAGCCTTGGCCAACGAAGAGAAATGGATACGGCGCGCCTGTGGGTGCGGGGGCCGTTTTCTTGCGCGCAATGGTTTTCGCCATGGCCGCAGCCTACGCTAACGGCGTTCTAAATACGCGGACAGTGGCACGCTGACACCAACCGATGCGCCCCAACGCAAGGCGGCGGCATTTTCGCCCGAGGGTGGGTAAAACATCAACATGGCCGGTGATGCATAGATTTCGACTAATTCGCCGATATCAAGCGCCAAAAACACCGGGTGCACCATGATGGCATTGGATTCTTCTGAGTCGAGGAGCGCCCGATACAACACCCCGGACGCTGCAGTGCCAACCTTAAACGTTAGGCGGTTTTTCCAAAACGCCGGGCTAGCCAGACCGACGCCCAATTGTTCGGCGATGAGCGGTGTGCCACGCCGTTGCGAGCCACCTGCTACACCCGCTGCGGTGTCGCTGATCGGATCGGTGTACAAACCGCCAACACCGACGGTGAGATGCAAAAAACCCCGCCAGGTGTGGCGCTTGCGAAAATCGTCGCCGTGATTGGCTAACCGTTCGGCAAACTTGCCACCGTCGATACGAATCTGGCCGCCGTCGCGCTCCACCGATTCTTGCAGCGCATGAATCAACTTGGTGGTCCAACAATCGGCCGACGCATCGTTGGCACAGGCATTGGCATTGCCTTGCAGTGCACCGATTAACGTATCCAAGCGGACTCTTGCGATCACGGTAAACAACAGTTCCAAGCTCATCGGCTCATGCGCGCGAATGGCGTCGATAACGGGCTCCAGCACATCGTAGAGCGGCGCATCGAACAGGCCGATTGTAGTCCCACCCAAAATACGCAGCGCCGCAATCACGTCGCCAGCGCGCATTGTCAGTTTCGACGACCGCGCAATACGATCCATCAAATCGAGGAAGCCCAACAAACGTACTGTGGCCGAGCGTGCGAAGCGCAACTGCGCTGACACTTGGCCCGGCGCCATGGTCCGCAGCCCTTCGTCGACGGCAACCAGCGCAGCGACCGCGCCCTGCAACTCGCGTTTCAGCTCGGGCATTGCGTACAACGGCAAGCTATCAACGTCGGTGGCAGTTTTGCCGTCGGCCTTTGGGTAACGGGCAAACAACGCGCGGATCTGCAAGATCGAAGCGTCGAGCCGAGCCAACGCCGGCGTGATCTGATCCATGGATGCCTCCATCCCATCGAGCCGCTTGGAAAAATCAGCGATGCCGGCGTCGCTCCACGCGCGGATGCCTTGAGTCGCATCGCGCCGCAGTTTCGCTAAGGCCATCACCGATTGACTGAGCGCCGGGGTTACCGCGTGGTCATGCTCGGCCTCGCCGGTCGCAGCATCATTGGCCTTGGACTCGCGATCTAAGGTTTCAATCAGCGACACCAAGCGGCGAATGTGAATCGTGTGTTCAGCCCCAATCGACGTGGTTGCACCCGGCACATCCAATGCTGCCCGCGCGCTTTTCGCTGCGTCGACCAATTCTGGCAAGCTAAAACCGGCCTCAGAAAAGACGCTGGCGCGGGATAACAACCGCAACGCGGTAAACCCACTGCGGGTCTTGGTTAGCCGATCACGCGTCTCCACAATAATCCGGCTCTGCCAGGTGTTCAAGCTCAGGCCGGGCGTCGAAGCAAAATCGGCAATCGTACTTGACCGCGCCGATGCTTCAATCAGCCGCCGCAGGTCGTCAAAGCCACCATCGCGCAGGGCGCGGGCCAACCGCAAACCATCGAGCACGCGGTCGACACCAATGACCTTTTCAGCATTGGCACGCTCACCGAGCACGACGCAAAACTGCGCAGCATCACCCATATTCCATGGGCACGACGGCACCATGTGAATACGACCTGGCGTGCCACCAAACAACGGGGTTTGACCGAGCCAATAATACGCAACATCAACCAGATAGCCGTGGACTTCGGCCGTGAGCGCTTGCCCAGCTACCACCTTCATTTGCGCCGCTGCGTTGTTGTTTTTGAGCAACGAAATTTTCAACAACTGGGTGCCGCTTGGATACAAGCCATCAATCAAGTTGGCCGCAACGAAGGCACGCACCACGGTCATCCCCAAATCGGCAAATTTTTCGCGGCGCAGCGTTGACGGATCTGACAACAATGCAGCGCCCTGCACCAGCAAGTCGCGCAGGTAGCGATACCGTTGCTTGCGCTCGGCGGTAAGCAGTTTATCGACAACCAAGGTGATCGCAGCTTGGCGCGCTCGATCGAGCACGACGTTGACCACCAAGTCGGCATCGAGCTTGCCACGGCGGTAGCTGGTCGGCGCATTGGCAACCACATCCCCGACGGTGATTGTTGGTGCTACAGCCGTTGGCGGCTTGCCGGCTTCAACCAAATCGAGATTGCCGCCCGCCGCCAGTTGGTACTCGGCTTCGTAGAATAGATCATTGTGAATCAGCGCTTGGGCACAAGTCTCCGCTGCCAGGTCCGGGTATTTCGTGCATACCGTGTCGAGCGCAGCACAAGCGCCTTTGTCGGCGCTATCACACCCGCGCCGCAATAATTTTGCTGCGCGTTCGTAATCAAAAGGCACGACCCGGTCTTTCGGATCTTTTGCCGGATCTTCTAGAAAACCATTGGCGACTTGTTCACAACTGCCCGCCGCCGCACTGTCTAAACATTGCTCATGACGTTTCACCAACGTACGCAACTTGCAACTCGGCAGCTCGGGCGCGCGGGTACATTCGATGCAGTTTTTGGACGGCAACGTCGCGGCACAGGACCGCTCGGAATACAGCGTCGCTTTGGTCGCGTCGCGCAACGCCGGTGGCCCACGATCGCTGTAGGCCAAGCCTGCCACCCGACACGATTCATTGTCGCCAGCGTCGCAACGCTTAACCGCAATCGCCAACGCGGTCGCCGGCTCAATCTTCAAACCGAACCGCACATCGCTGCGAATTTGCCCTTCGAGCATGCCAGCACACAACTCGCTGCCTACACCGCTACATGAATCGAAGATTGCTTGTGCAGCTAATTTTACTTTGGCGGTGTCCTTGGGCTCATACACCAGCACCCAATAGTTTTTGCTGGCGCAGGCCGCGGCCTCGCCGTCGACGCAGCGTTTTTCCACCGATGCGATCAGCGCTTGCAAATCCGCCCCATTCAACTCACCACGCAGGGTGCCGCACACGGAGCCGCCGTCTTTGATGCAGCTTGCCAGCATGGCTTGTGCGGTCACTTTGCGTAACCGGGCAGCCTCGTCCGGACGCTGGTCGCGATACTCCAAATTCCAAAGTTGCGAACGCAACAAGGTACAGGCCGCCAGATCTTTGCCATCGACGCAGCCCTTTTCAGCCAGCTTGAGCGGGCGCTTGGCATCTTCAGCGTTGGCTTTGTTTTGACTGTTCAATTCGAGCAGTGCCTGCGCTGCGGTAGCGCAGCCGGACGTGTCGGTATCAACACATTTGCGTGCCGCAAAATTGCTAGCTCGGTACACCACCGCTAGATGCCGCGATACATCGCGTTCCACTTCGAACAGCCAACCATCCTTGAGCAATTGCGCAAGTTGCCAACAACCTTTGCCGTCGCCTTTGCCAAATTCCATCAGCCAGTCGGGCTTGATGCCACACGCCGCGCGAAACGCACCGACTGCGGTTTTGGGCGATTGCGTTTTGCCAGGCGCCATTAAGCGCAGCCCCCACTCGGTGCAAGCTTCTACTTTGTCTTTGTCTTTGCCGTCGTCGCACTCAAGCTTGCACGCGTCGATACTCGAACAGGTGGTGCCAGCGTTCGCGTTGCCGACCGATCCGATCAGCAGCGTGACGAGTAGCGCAGCGAACAACGATAGACCGACCCAACCACGATGCCTTGGCAAGACAGCTTTCATAGATGCCGCGAGTATGCATGACCAGGCCGCCCCGCGCCTCGACTTTTGCCGGTTTACGCCAACGTGGAGCATTGGCGAAGAACTGCTAGTTGAGCGGACACATTCCGCCATTTTCCCCGGTGACAAACTGGCGATACCGCCTGCCCCTAATCGACGCAGCGCGATGACGCAAACTATTGGCAAAAAGTTCGGGACCCGGTCCCAAGCGCCTGGTAGGTTCCGCGCTATGAAAACCATTGCATGTTGTGTGCTGGCCTTGGTCGCGTTTGCATGCGGCGACAACTCCGCTGCACCGATTGATGCGGCGCCCGACGCTGCGCCGATCGTGATCGATGCACCACCAGTGGTGATTCCCGACGCACCAGCAGCAACGCCAGATGCAGCGATTGCGTTGGCCTGCACCATCGAAGAATTGACGCCGATTTTCACCTGCGTGCAGACTTCGTGCGCAATGGATCTAACCCTCACCTGCATCACCACCCGATGCGGGATTTTAGTCCTGGGCCTATCGCCGAGTTGTCGCACCTGTGTACTCACCGGGCTGACCTCAGGTGACATCGCGACCACCACGGCGGCGTGTATCTCGGGCTTGCCGACCATCCCAACGCCGTAGCGCGTAGGCCTTACAAATTACGTAAGGCGGGCCCGCGCTGGTGGTACCAGCTGCGCGGTGAGTTTGGCGGCGGCGGCCGAAGACAACTCGATACGCTGCAACGAACCGTCAACGGTAACCTCAATACCACCATTGACCAGCCGAGCCACCGCACCGCGGGCTACGGCTCCGATGCATAGGTTTACCTCTTTGGCGTGCCGATTGCGTCGCCAGCTGGCGTACGCGGTACCCGCACCGATGAGAAAAAAACTGCGGATGTACAACATCGCGTCATCACTCGGCATCAACATCGAAATCGCCGCAACCAAAAATCCTGCGATCGCCACAAGCGCAAAGCCCGCGGCCCACCAGCCGTGGCGCTCGGCAATCGCATGCAATGCTTCGCGCGCATCGCGTGGCGAAATCACCAGCCCAGGCGGATTGTTCATCGACGGCATTGTTACGTGTTGTGCTGCTACCTGCAACCCGATTGTACCGCGACACGCCGAGCCGAGCGCGGTGCACTGTCGACCGAAAACGCAAATCGCGTCTTGCGACGCGATGGCTAACCGATTGTCGACAATTTACATCAAGGGAAAATGCCGCGTTCGCGATAGCAGTGTTGCAAGCGCTCAAGGCCAATGGCGTACGCCGCGGTACGCCAATCGGTTTTCTTGGCCAGCGCATACTGACGCACGTTGGCGTAGGTTTGTTTCATGCGTTTTTCGAGACGACCCAGCACGTCTTCGACCGGCCATTGTTCGCCGCGTTTGTTTTGCAGCCACTCGTAGTAGGACACAATCACGCCACCGGAATTGCAAAGAATGTCAGGAATGATGTCGACGCCTTTGGCCAACAGGATCTCTTCGGCTTCTGGATAGGTTGGGCCGTTAGCGCCTTCAACTACCATCTTCACTTTAAGCGCTTTGGCTTCAGCTACGCCGATTTCAAGTTCGAGGGCGGCCGGCACAAAGATGTGCGCGTCGAGACCAAAGAACTCTTCACGGCTAATTTTACCAGCACCTTTGTAACCGGCCACCGAGCCT
>JAGPDK010000213.1 GCA_018057605.1 Kofleriaceae bacterium
CCCGAGTGAGCGTTCGAAATCTCAACCTGGTCATGACTTGCTGCCATGCCGTAGCCAAACCGGCGATAGATGGAGGCTTCGGATGCCCACAAGCCACTGGCGGCAAAACCTCGGGCTTTGGCGTCATCGAGATGATGTCCGATCAGTGCCCGCAACAAGCCGCGGCGCCGGTGGGTCGGTCGCACGGTTACGTTGGTCAGCCCCGCCATCGGCAACGTCCCGCCGGGAACCACAATCTCCATATTGTAGCTAGCCGTCGTCGCCACGATGTGCGGGCCATCAAATGCCGCCCACGCTTGTTCACGCGCTACCAAGTGGCGAAACCGATCGTCACCATGCGGATCGTCGTCAGCATCGCCACCGAAAACCGTCATCAGCGCTATTCGAAATGCGTTGACTTCATCGTCGCGAATTGCCCGAATCGTCGTTGTCATCGTCGCAGTTTGCCACCAAAGCGCTGCGCCGTAACGCTGTGCCCGCATAACTTCGCGCCGTTGTACGGCCTCGCGATCGAGCACATACAATCGGCCAACCGCCGCGAGGCGTGGCATCGTACTTACCCAGATGTTAGCTATCCGGTATGCGTGCCCACTCGTTGCTCATCCAGACCGTCGCCGTCACTATGTTCGCTGGTTCGCTGACTACCCAAGCGGGGTGCGGGTGGTTGTTGGTTGATTCACCACGCACCGCTGGGCTGGAATGCAGCTAATCCAAATTCTTGCCGTACGTGGATATCTTGCTGGCGGCTGGCCTGACGAGTGCGTTGGTTGTCGGAGGCGCGGCTGGCGAAGCGCCCCTGTCGTTGTCGGTGCCTGCGGTGTTTGCCGTGAGTGGTTTGTGGGGCGTGCACAAAGTGAATCAATGCCGCAACAAAATTAACAGCATGTCACCGGAGGATTGGGCCAACCACCGTGCCGCGGTCGCTGAGCAGAATCGGATCGCTGCCGAAAACGCAGCGCGGGCGCAGCAAATTTTGGCGCGCGCAGTGTTGATTCAAGCAGCCGTCAACCAAGCCAACGCGGCCAATCAGCCGCGGCCACCACCTGCAGGCGGCAACGGCATCGGCAACGCTGCACCGCCACCACGGCCGCAACCGACTGACACCAAAACCCTCACCATCAATGGCCGGGTCTACACCGATCGTGCCGACGGATTGCTCGGGATGCGCTGCTCGCTCGACAACAATACCTGCCCGTCGCCGGCGTACGCGTGCGTGTTGATCACTTCGACCAGCGGCGTGTGTGCGCCGAGCAGCTAGCCGGGTTAGGTTGGGTTGAAGCTGGCACCATTGCGCTGTCAAGAATTCACCAACATTCACCTCTTTTCACCTACGAAATTCGGCCACGACCGGCCAGCGCGCGCAAGATGCGCGACAGCTGGTGGCCCAGCAATTGCTAAGCATAGCAAGATGAGCCCTGTGGCGACATCGCAACATCAACGACGTATTGGCTTCATGATGATAACTTTCGCCATTGTCATCGGATTTATTAAGCTACGTTGCGCGATGGGGGACAATAACTTGGGCGCAGCACTCGTCGCGCACAGTCGCGAAGTACGTAGTTTGGGTGTTGTGGTAAGCCTAGTGCAGCTAGTTGCAGGACTTGCTTGGGTCTTCGGAAAGCAAGCGATCGCAACGCGCTGGACTCTCGGCTATGCCATCTTCGCCATTGTTCACACAATCATCGTACTACTTTTGAGTGTGCCGCTCCCTGATGCCATGAGTGCAACACCGTCGACGTGTAGAGACGGAGTCGGCTGCATTATCGTGAATGTGGGTGAAAACTTTGCCAATTCAATACGTGCGCTGGACGCGCTAGGCAAACAACTGATCATGCTAGCCGGTGTGTGCTCAGTGATGTGGCCGCTGTTTTTACTTAGGTGCCGTGATAGTTGGCGCAGTGACATACCTGTGGCCTTCGCAAAACAAAAGGGTCTTTAATTCATGGCAACGTGTCAGGTTCGGCGCAAGCGCGGCGACGTTAAGATCCGCCCCAACGTTCGATCAATAATTCGACGGCAGTCTCGCGTTCTAGCCTGATCGTGCCGACGGCTTGCTGGGCATGCGCTGCGCACTCGTCAACAATACCTGCCCGTCGCCGGTGTACGCATGCGTGTTGATCACCTCGACCAGCGGCGTGTGTGCGCCGAGCAGCTAGCCGGGTAGGTTAGCTTTTTGTTGCTGCAGCAGGGTCGCGTACCACCATCACCGAACAATCGGCGTGGTTGACAACTTTGCCGGCGGTCGTGCCCAGCAAACGGTCGAGACCGCTATAGCCATGGGAGCCGATCACGATCATCGAAGCTTGTAACTCGGTGGCTTTGCGACAAATTGCATCCCACGGCGTGCCAATATCAACGGCCGTGCCATCGAACATGTCGGCTGGCACCAGTTTGCCCCAGCGTGCAAGATCCGCGGTCGCATCATCGAACATTGCTTGTTCAAAGGCCATCCACGTCGAACGCATTTCAACCGAAAGTTCATGCGGCACTTTGACGGCTCGCATCAACGTAACTTTTGCGTTTTGTGCGCGGGCCAACGCGACAGCTTGCTCTAAAACAAACGCCGTGCGCGGCGAACCATCGAGACCAACCAAAATGCGTTTCATTGCGGTCATGCTAAACGACAATGCGACTCGTGTGCCAGCGACCTTTGCAGCTTGCTTGCGTTTAGGGCGGTATTGACCCGCTATGACCAAGCAGGGTCATGGGCCCGCTCGGGGAAACGGTCTGGTGCACGGGCGCCTCACAGAGGCTCCGGAGGGGTGACCTGGAGCTTGAACGAGTGCACTGCGGCTGGCCGCGCGGCCGCGTAGGTTGGTGCTTGCGCGTTGCCTGATGCGCCGCCGTCGCGTCGCGGGTGGATGCGAGATTTGATAGCGGTGGTGGGCCTTGCACGCGGTTTGCGATCGGCGGATGGGGACGGCGGAGGAATGTGGGACTTGAATGGGCGATAGTTTTTGATCGAAATGCGGCAATTAGGATCGGAGGCGTGCATGGATGTACGTCCGGGTTTCGGGCTTTAATTTTTTTTTGCTGAATCAGGAATATTTTTCTGATTTATGTCGACGTGTTTTGCTGGCGAATAATCGCTGAGCTGGCTGCTCGCTGGCGAATCGCTCGTGCAACGCTGCCATGTTCGCGGCATGCACCGATGGTCGGTGTTGGTGAGTTTCTTGCATCACACCGAGACTTCGCAGCACAGTGAGCCATTCACAGCGTCGAAAAAACAGGTGATAGAGTTGCTTTATGATGCCAGGTGCAGAGGTGAAGGTGGCCATCGACGTCGATGCGCTAGGCAATCAAATTGCTGAAATGTCGGCGCATATCGACGCTGCGATGCATCGTTTGTTAACGGCAATTCGTGAATTCGACATTGCATCGGGCTGGCATGTGCAAGGCGCGTTATCGTGTGCGCATTGGCTATCGTGGCGAGTTGGCTGGGATTTGCGTACAGCACGTGAGCGAGTGCGAGTTGCACGCAAGTTGTCCGATCGGCCGCTGGTCGACGAGCAATTGCGACTTGGCGCGATGTCGTATTCGCAGGCCCGGGCGATTACGCGGGTGGCCACGGCTGAAAAGGCGGAACTCTGGATCGCATACGCTAAGCGCATGCCAGCGTCGCAGCTCGACAAGTTGTGTCGCTCGTATGAGAATGTGAAGGCGTATGATCAAGCGCACGGGGCGGAGGCCGGAGCGATGGCGGCGGCACAAGTTGCGGCGCAGCGCACGGTGACTCGGCGAACACTCCATAACGGCATGGTGAAGTTTGAAGTTGTACTGCCCAGCGACGAAGCGGCGATCGTTTGGGCCGCGCTCGACGCTGCACTGGACCCATCGCGCGCTGAACCGACTCCCGCTGAACCGACTCTCGCCGAACATTCGTCCGATAAACTGCCGACCGCAAAAGCCCCAACTTCTGCCAACCGTGGCCGGCAGCGTGCCGATGCGTTCATGAACATTTTTCAGGATCGCGTGCGCGGCGCTCGCCCTCAGCGCACCCCGATCGAAATCATCATCACCGTGCCGCACGGCGGCTTGCACGGCTCCGCGGAACCGTCGGATCTGGCCATGATGGCCGGCGACGAAGTCATCGCCGCTGCTACCGCGCGACGCTTGTGCTGTGACGCTGGCGTGGTGGTCGCCCACGTCGACGCGCACGGCGTGCCGCTCTCGGTCGGTCGCAAAACTCGCACGATTCCAGCCGCAATCAAGCGTGCACTACTGCTGCGCGATCGTACTTGCCGTTTTCCGGGTTGCACGCACAGCCGCTACGTCGAAGGCCATCACATCGAGCACTGGCCCAACGGCGGCAAAACGGCGTTGGCGAACCTCATGTTGTTATGCCGTGCCCACCATACGCTGCTGCACGAAGGCTGCTGCCGCGTCGAAGCCGACCGTGTCGATGGCTGGAAATTCTTCGATCATCGCAATCGGCTCATCGACGCACAACCAGCCCGCCCAACATCAAGCGACGTGGGCGCGCGCCGTAGCCTCGCAGCGTTACGCGATGCCCCTGCCGCGCTCGCAATTACCGCCAACACCAACGCATCAACATGGACTGGCGGCCCGATCGACTACGCGAGGTGCCTCGACTACTTGGTGTGAGGCGCGGTTTGCGTGAACGCTTTGACCTGCAGCCACACCAATAAGCCCTAACGGCCGCCGAGTTTGCCGTGCTGTACTTCGCCGGTTAAGCCGCGGCGGGTACCTTCGGCAGCGGCGACACTTTCCGGCAACGTGCGGGCGCGTTGATGAAACACGGTCCAGAACTGTTGGATGTCTTCAGGGACTTTGCCACTTGTGCTCGGCATCGGGATGCCATGGCTGCGGGCGACGTCACGCAATTGCGAAATGCTTTTGGCCGAGGCCAGTTGGCCGATCGCAGCTGGAATGTTCATGCGTGTGAGTATACCTGCGGCCCGGGCCTAGCTTCAAGTAAGATATTGCGTGGTTCCGCAGGCTGGCGGCTTGGTGGCGGCAGAACCGCCGGACAGCTGCCGTTTTAATAACCGCGTGGGCCGACCGAGGCGCCGTACGGAATCGCTTCATCTTTGGCAAACAGCGTTGCTTTTTTGCCAACATCGACGACTTTGCCCTTAGCGTCCATTTCGATTTCTTGTTGAATGGTGACTGGGGTGTTGGCGCCGCTGCTGGAGGTTTTCACCATCCAAAATAGGTTGATGATATCTTTTGCCGCCATCCGAATGCATCCGTGCGAGACGTAACCGCGAATCAGGTTTTGGGTAATTGGGCCATGCAACGCATAGGTGTTGGCACCGACGCTGTTGCGAATGGTGAGGCGTAAAAATGGCAGCCCGCCGAAGTGCGCCGGGCTGGTCCGCCGCGGTGCGTACCACCATGGATCAGCAATGTTGTCTCCGGTTTTGAAGTGGCCAATTGGCGTGATGCTCCGACCGCTCGAACCAAGGACGCCTGGTCCCGCAGGGTACACTGCAGAAAAACCGGTTTCGCGATCAAACAAATGGACCGTCAAACCCTTGAGCGAGACGATAATCTCAGGCGATTTTAGCGCTGGTAGGTTGGTCGGAATGATGTACGCGGGAATGTCCGATTTCCCATCGTCAAGGGGCGCAGAGGGATCCCACTCATCGTCGCCAACACCTTCGAAGTAGTCACCCTCAACGTCGTTTGAGTTCGAGTCCATTCCGCAACCGGTGGTCGCGGTAATCGCTGCCATTGCGCTTATGGTAATTAATAGGCTGGTAAGAGAGGACAGAGCAGTCAGATGTAGTTGGCGCATGAAACTCACTTAAGCAACGGCAATGCCAACTCGCCAAGCCGGTACGTATGCCGGCACCGGAAATAATTATCTTAGATTTTAAGTAGTTAGCGGTATTCCCATGAGAGGATTTGGTCAGACCAAATGGAGACAGATGGCCTCACTGCAAGCGCAGTAGCCATTGGGTGCAACACCGGTTGAGCACTTCCGATCGTGCTGCGGTCGCTGGCGCGGAATCGCTACGCCGCGCCCAAGTAGCGCAGACGCAAGTGGCGTTCAAAGTGCGCAGCGGTCAGCGGTTCGCCAGTGGCGCGCTCGATGAGTTCGTTGGTTTCCCAGCGGCTCGCTTGGCTCCAAATGTTTTGCTCAAACCAGGTGAAGATCGGTGCGAGATCGCCGGCCGCCACCCGTTGGTCGAGGTCAGGAAACAGCCGCCGTAAGGTGGCAAAGTATTGCGCTGCGTACATCGCGCCCAGTGTGTAGCTCGGGAAATAACCAAAGGCGCCGTCGGTCCAGTGGATGTCTTGCAGACAGCCGTTTTGAAAATTGCCACGGGTATCAACACCCAAGTAGGCCAGCATTTTTTCATCCCACAACCGTGGAATGTCGTCGGCTTCGATCTCGCCTTCGATCAATGCACGTTCGATTTCGAAGCGCAAAATAATGTGGGCCGGGTAGGTCAATTCGTCGGCATCGACCCGAATAAAATCGGGTTTGACCCGGGTATAAATTTTGCCGAGATTCGCCGGCGCAAACGCTGGTTGGTCGCCGAGGTGCTTTTTCACCAGTGGCGCTATCAACGCCAAAAATGCCGGGCTGCGGCCGAGCTGCATTTCAAACGACAAACTCTGGCTTTCGTGCACACCCATGGAGCGCGCTTGGCCCAACGGCAAGTGTACCCACTCGCGCGGCAAGCGTTGTTCATAACGGGCGTGACCGGTCTCATGCACAATGCCCATCATGGCTTGGACAAAATCGTCCTCGCGATAGCGGGTGGTGATGCGCACGTCTTCGGCGACGCCGCCGCAAAATGGATGGGTCGAAACATCGAGCCGACCACCTTCAAAATCAAAGCCCAACAGGCCCATGACTTCGAGGCCCAGCGCGCGCTGGTTGGCAACCGGAAACACCCCGGTCGGCGCAAGCACGGTTTCTTTGGCTTGTTTGGCTAGCACCTCGGTAATCAGCGACGGTAACCAACGCTTGAGGTCGCCAAAGATGCGTTCGATGGTGGCCGAATTCATGCCGGGTTCAAACTTGGCGAGCAACGCGTCGTAGCGCGAAACCCCGGTGGCTTCGGCCAACAGCGTCGCTTCTTGCCGTGCGTATTTGACGACATCGCGGAAATTCCCGAGGAAGCCTTGCCAATCATTGGCTTTGCGTTGGGTGCGCCACGCATGTTCGCAGCGCGAGCCAGCCAAACTTTTGGCTTCGACCAGTGCCGCTGGCAACAGATTGGCCACTTGCCATTGCCGTTGCATTTCGCGCACCGAAGCTTGCTCAACTGCGTCGGTGGTTTGGGCTTTGGCGGCAGCCAGGGCAGTGGCCAAATGCGGTTCGGTCAGGGTGTTGTGCATCAACACGGCGAGCTCGGCCATGGCGGCACCGCGCGCATCATTGCCTTTGCTTGGCATCATCGCTGCTTGATCCCAGCCGGCGATCGACGCGAGATGCTGATAACGATAGAGCTTGGTAAAGCTCGACACCAACGATGCATAGGCCGGAGTTGCACTCATTGTTGATGTTGGTAGCACGAGCCCGCAGCTCGCACACGCGCGCGCTTGGGCAATTGCAAGCGCAGTGACAGCACTAAGACCGCTACTGCTTATGAACCCTGGCCAACGCAACTTGGTCGATAATTTTCAACGTGCCCGGAAAATAGATTGGGCCACCGGCGCGGTAGCGCAATGTAATGGTGCGTTCGGCAACAATTTCGACGGTGAGCTGGGCGCGGTCGACTTGTGGTTGAAAGAGCCAAGGGTAGCTGACCGCGATGGTGTGCAGCCCTGGTGCCAACGCATAATTGCGCGTGCCCCAACTGCTGGGCGCGCGGTCGCCATCAATCTCGACGGTCGGATTCGCAAAAATGCCGATCCACAGCGGCGGCCATGGGCCTAGCAGGCCAAGACATTGCAGCTCTATGGTTCCGACCACGCGCATTGCATCCATCATACGCAAGAATGCCTTGGGACCGTGGCTTGGATTGGGATATTGCCGCGCTGTGCGAGCCGCATGATGAACCGCCCTCGTCGAGCTTCCCAGTCGCGTTACCAGTGCTATGAAGGATCCGTGAAAGGCGTGGCATGAGAGCGTTACGACTGCGCGGTGAAACAACCCTGGCGGTGTGGGCCCGGCGCGCGGTTTCCATTCCTGCGATTTTGATTAGCTTTGTGCTGGGCTGGCTCACGTTGCCACTGCTGCTCGTCGTTGCGTTGTTGTCCGACCTCGGCGATCTTGGCAAGCTGCCACGGACTCGTGCGCTGGGGTTCTTCTTGCTCTACGTCAGTTGCGAAACCGGCGGAATTTTTGCAGCACTGTGGGTTTGGCTGCATGCTCGATTGTCTTCAACCGCAGCGGGTAACTACGAAGAAACCAACTTTGCATTGCAGCGCTGGTTTACCCGCAGCATTTTTCGCGGTGCAGTATGGCTGTTTGCCATCAAAGTCGAAGTGCATGGCGAGCCTGGTCGCGGGCCAGTGCTGGTGTTTGCCCGGCACGCTTCAACTGCCGATACGGTGATCGCTGGCGCGCTTGTCGCTACGGCGCAAGGGGTGCGGTTGCGCTACGTGCTCAAGCGCGAATTGTTGTGGGATCCATGTCTCGATATCGTCGGGCGGCGCTTGCCCAACGTGTTTGCCGATCGATCCGGCTCGCGCAGCGATGCCGAAATCGCAGCCGTGCGCAATTTGGCGCAAGGGCTCGGCCCTGGCGATGGCATCTTGATTTATCCCGAAGGCACTCGATTTGCTCAATCGCGACGGGTTTCGGCGCTGCAAAAGCTTGAAGCTCGCAGCGACGGGCTGCATGCGATCGCCACCGGCTACACCCATGTGTTACCGCCTAAGCTCGGGGGGCCGCTGGCGCTGCTCGAAACGTTGCCAACCGTTGATGTGCTGTTCCTCGAACATCAAGGTTTTGAAGGCGCGCGCAGTTTCGGCGAATTTTTTCGCGGTGGGCTGGTGCGTGCAACGCTGCGCATTCGCTTGCGCCGGGTGGCAGCGCCGCAAAACCAAGATCTCGCAACGTGGCTGTTCGAGCAGTGGCAGCAAGTTAATGCTTGGGTTGCACAATCTCCGTCGTAATGCTTGGCACAACGCTTGGCACCGCTGCAAGCG
>JAGPDK010000214.1 GCA_018057605.1 Kofleriaceae bacterium
GCATAGTGCATCGTGGTGTCGGGGACATGGATGCTGCGCGGCGCCCGCAAGCCAAATTCATAAGCGGCGATCCGTGCCGCTACATCAGCCGGCGGCATGACAATTTCGTGAACCGGTCGATCGAGCAACCCCAGCGGTGCGCGCGCCGCCGCCGACACAATCGCAGGGCCACGGTGCTGCGAGATCAGGGTGGCTACTTGAGCGGCAGCAAATTCTTGTTGGCCCAAATCCCCTTCGGTCGGGGTACTCGCAAGCACATCAATGTCAGCAAAATACACGACCGCATCAAACATCGCGGCGGTGGTTGCGATGTCGGCAAACAATGAGACTCGCAGTTGTCGCTCGTGAGTTATCAGCGATGAAACCGGCACGATTAACAAACGCTTGTGCATCGCCGTAGCACACAGCGCGGCACCGGCACGCCGGCCACTGCCCTTAGGCCCACGTAACGCCAACAACAGTTGCGCGGCGCCGACGGTACCACTCCAGGCGGTCAACGCGGCCGACACATCGGTTGGCAAACACACCGCGCTAGGCTGACCGATCGCACGTAGTTCACATAGGCCCGCCAGCGGCGGCGGCAACGATTCATCGCCGAGCAACCAACGCAGAGTTGCCGAGCGCAGCGTTAGCCCGGCCGACAGGCCTTCGCCGTCGAAACGCAGTAGCCGCGACGCCCGCAACGGCGCACCTGGCTGGACCGCGAGGACAATGGCCGCGGCATGGTCCGGCCCAAGCACATCAACTAAGCAATCCAGCGGAATGAGTTCGAGCCGCCGACCGGCCAACGCCGCCAACAGTTCACGGGTATCGAGATCGGTTTCCCACGCCAGGCACACGTCGACGATATCGCGGCTTAGCGCGTCAAGTTCAAGCCGTTGCGCCAGGAGGCCCAAGCGCGACGATTCTTGCTGGCGCGCGGCGTCGGCGGCGGCGAGCAGCACGGTGACCGTGTCGCTGGCTTTGCGATGAGTGTCTTTGGAGCGCAACAGCCCAGAGCCAATCCGTAGCGAAACCTCGGGGTCGCGGCAAAACATTTGAGAAGGCAGCCGCGCATCGGCAAATCCAACGCCAGCGTTGAACCGGCGCAATAACGCGGCCTCAGCAAGCAAGCGCACGCGCCGAATGGCACCACGCGGCAACCCAGGGCTGGTGGGCGGCGCCATCACGAGTCAGCCGGCTTGCGAGATGCAAGGAGGGTTAAGTCCGGTGCCGGTTGTTTCGCTGCACCACGAATGCGCCGTGCGGCGCCGCCAGCAGATTTCGCAGTTTCGACCGCCACGGTTGAACTCGCATCGCGGACATCGAGCGGCTCGTCGCCTTCGGCGTCCTCGGCAGCACCGTCATCCTTGGCATCCTCATCCTCGTCCTCGTCCTCGTCTCCGGCTTTGCCTTTGCCGACGATGGCCAAAGGTTCATATTCTTCTTGGGTTGCTTCAAGTTTGGCCAACTCCGCTCGCAACCCGTTGACATCACCAATCAGCCGCGCAAATTCGTCGGTTAAACCTTCGGCATGATGATCCATCATTGTCACCGCGCCCATCGCTATCACCGGTTGCAACGCGGCTAAGCTTTGCTCCAACATCATGCGGCGATCTTCAGCGAAAACAAACGTGCGATCGCGCGGATGATGGCCGCGCACCGCCGCCGCCAGCATGTCGATCGCTTTTTGATGCATCGGATCTTGGGCGCGATGGGTAGCAACTTCTTTGCCATCGAAGATGTCACGCATCATGACAAAAAGGTCTGTGCGTGCGGCTTCGTCTAGATGCGCTTTTTCGCCGTAGCCGTCAGGCGTATGCGCGCCGCCTTGGGCGCGAGTCCGAAATCGTTGCTCACCGTACTCATCGATTTGAGCTTGCTCAAGCAACTCCGCTTGCTCGTTGTCGACGATATCCCGCCGCTCCAGTGACTTATCTTCTAGTCGCATGGCGCTCCCTTGACTAGTACCTCGCATCCGAAGTTCGATCAGGGTTTTCCCGGCCCCTTCGGGTGAGGCCGGGGAAAACCCCGTGCGTGAACCTGCTTGATGCTCGGTACTAGCTGCATTTTCTATTCGTATCGCTAGTGATTCAGGAACTCTGAACGGAATTAGGATCTGCGATACTAGCACATCACGCCTAACGCTTCGCGCCTAACGGCTACCCAGTTTTTTTATAGCGCTGACGAATCAAGTTACGCTAACGGTTCCCACCATTGGCACCACCACACGTCGCCCACGAGGATACGAAGTTTAGGGTGCCAGCAGTACGAAATTTTTTCGTCTGGATTTAGGTAAAACAAACAATTGCTACATTGCTCATCACCGTAAGGTTTGCCTTTGAGCACGGCATCTTCGGAAAGATGCTTGAACTGCAAAGCCAGTTTTTCGTCGATTTCTTTGGGCTCTGGTTTCGGAAGCTCGTCGGCCATGGCGCGACTATAGCGCACAACTTCCTAGGCAACGTGGACTCGAAACACTTTTCCCGACGCGCGAGTGATCACGTACCGCGCCGCAAATCCAACTAATCCCATGTTCGCCGGTTGCTCCGTACCGTCCGGGATCCACGGCATGTACGACTACGCGCGACTACGTTGAGCAAACCAGGCAACAGTTTCAACCATGCCTTCGGCCACGTCGTGGGACGGCACATATCCCAACGCGGCTTTGATTTTTTCGATCGCGGCTTGGGAGTGGGCAACATCACCTTGCCGAGTCTCGGCAAACGATGGTTCGACGCCAGCGACGGCTGGAAAATCTCGCTGCAAATTGTCACGAATCATGGTGAACAGTTCACGCAAATCCGTGCGGCCATTGCATCCCACGTTGTAAATTGTGCCGGTCACCGCTGGATCGGCAGCGGTGCCAGCTAACAGATTAGCTTGCACTACATTGTCAACATAACAAAAATCTCGACTGGTGCTGCCATCACCAAAAATCTCGCAAGGCTTGCCTGCAATCAGTTGCGCGATCCAGCGCGGAATCACGGCAGCGTACGCACCATCAGGATCTTGACGCCGACCAAATACGTTAAAATAACGCAACCCAATCAATTCCATGTCGTAGCACTGATGAAAAACGCCAGCATAAATCTCGTTGCAGCGCTTGGTTGCAGCGTAAGGCGACAACGGCCGGCCAATGCGGTCTTCAACTTTGGGCAGCCCAGGATGATCGCCATACACCGAGCTTGAGCTGGCGTACACCATGCGCTTGACACCTGCATCTTTGGCCGCGCTGAGCATGTTGAGAAAGCCATTAACATTGTGTTCGTGCGATGCAATTGGATTTTTGATCGACCGTGGCACCGACCCCAACGCCGCTTGATGCAACACAATATCGACGTCTTTGCAGGCGCGCTGCGCCGTTGCCAAGTCACGCAAGTCCCCTTCGATAAACTCGAACTGATATTTTTCGTCGGGATTGATCGCCAAAACCTCGTCGAGATTTCGCCGGTGCCCAGTAATGAAATTATCAATACCCACCACCGACTGCCCAAGATCGAGCAAGCGCTCAACCAGCGCAGAGCCAATAAAACCAGCTGCGCCGGTTACTAGCCAGCGTCGCGGTCGATTGACCAAGTCACCACAAATGTCGTCGTATTGACTCATAATTGAACATCATCTGCAGCCGGGCGCGGCCACCGCGATTCGCTGATCACAGGCTCCAGTAGTGAATACCACGTTCGGCTGCACTTGGTTTAAGCGCGCTCTTCACGTCGAGAAAAACCCCGTTGTCGCGAACGCGTTTCATCAACCCCTTAACATCGGCCAGATACTCGTCATGCGCCACCGCTAAAATCAGAGCATCCAAGTTTTCAAACTTGGTGAGATCGGTAAGCGTAACTTTATATTCTTCGAACGCTTCGTGAGCGTCGCCGAGGGGATCGTGAATAATCGGTTCGACGCCATAGTTGCGCAGCTCCGCGATGATGTCGGGGATTTTCGAGTTGCGCAGATCTGGGACGTTTTCTTTGAACGTTAACCCCAGAATACCGACGCGAGCTTTTTTGAGGGGCGCATCGTTTTTGGCCAACAGCTTGACGCATTGTTGCGCAATGAATGGACCAACGTTGTTGTTGATGCGCCGACCAGCCAGAATCACTTCAGGCAAGTAGCCAAGTTCTTGCGCTTTGGTGGTTAGGTAATATGGGTCAACCCCGATGCAGTGGCCACCCACCAGGCCCGGCGTAAACTTCAAAAAGTTCCATTTGGTGCCCGCCGCTTCAAGCACATCGGCGGTGCGAATACCCATGCGGTCAAAAATGAGCGCGAGTTCATTCATCAACGCGATGTTGAGATCGCGCTGGGTATTTTCGATAACTTTAGCCGCTTCGGCGACGCGGATCGACGGTGCGCGGTGCACGCCGGCCGTCACCACTGCTGAATATGCGCGGGCTACACGATCAGACGATTCAGGGGTTTGCGCTGCAACTACTTTGACGATGCGTTCAAAGGTGTGTTCTTTGTCGCCAGGGTTGATGCGCTCAGGCGAATAACCGAGGAAGAAATCCACGCCGGCTTTAAGGCCGCTTTTTTCTTCGAGGATCGGCCCGCAAACTTCTTCGGTTACCCCCGGATACACGGTCGATTCGTACACAATGATATCGCCCTTGCGGACGTGCGGGCCAACAGTTTTGGAGGCGCTGATCATCGGCCCAAGATCGGGGCGATTGTTGATGTCAATCGGCGTCGGTACCGCGACAATGTAAAATGTACAATCCGCCAGTTTCGCCGGATCCGCGGTCAGCGTCAGCTTAGTGGCAGCCTTGAGTTGCTCGCCGGTAACTTCGCGGGTTTCGTCGTGACCTTTGAGTAATTCGTCGATGCGCTTCTGGCGAATGTCGAACCCAACGGTCGGCAGCTTTTTGCCAAACGACAAAGCTACCGGGAGGCCAACATAGCCCAAACCAATAATCGCAATCTTCTCTTGGTCAAAGGAAATCATGGCGGCAAGGAAACCACGGACTAGACTCGCGGTTCAAGCGCAGCGCGGCAAAACTAACCGACGAGCATGACGCCCAAAAAACGCTCGGGTGGCATACTTTGCGCAAGTGCGAGTAGTTCGCGCTCGCGCGAACGATGGGCGCGCCCAACCAGGACGACCGCCTCCATACTGGCGGCCGCAGCCGCGTGTTCGCCCAACAGTTCAAACCCGGTGAGATCGACCAATACGTGCTTAAACAGATCGGCACCTTCCCCCAGTAACCGCGCGAGTTGCGGCAACACGTCTCCGGCGCGCTCCACCTTGGTGGGTGACAGCAACGCCAGCGAGCCCCGCAACCATCGCGTGGAAAACACCGATTCATCATTGTGCCGGCTGGCACCTGTGCTTAGCGCAGCCAGTGCCGGATAACGAACATTGGCATCGACCACGGCCACGGTGGCCCCGGTTAACTCAACGAGGGCCAGGCCGAGGTGAATGAGCACGGCCGGCGTCGCCACCAGTGCGTCGGTTGGCACAAAGCCTACGACCCCGAGCTGATGGCTGGCAATATGACGCGCCACCCGGGTGGCGGCGGCTCGCAATGGGGCGAGGTCGTCGCCGACCGCGCGCAGGCCAATCGAGCCAAGCAGCGCTTCTTCGTCTTCCCACTGAGCAGCCATGTTGGCCCAGTGTAAAGCTCGCTGCCCAGCGTGCCTAGTACCGCGGCGCGAAAGTTTATGCCGCGCCGTCGCCGCTTGCGCTAGTAGTGCGCAGCGCGGTACGTGTCGAAGCGTGAGTTTGTCGATCGTTCATGTCTTGTCATCGTTTGGGGTCGGCGGCCAAGAGCGAGTGGCACTCGATCTCGCCATTGGCCAGAAGACCGCAGGCCATCGGGTTGCGGTGATGTCGTTGGCCCCACAACCAGACGGCATGCTGGCCCAAGAATTCACCGCCGCTGGCATCGAGCTTTTACATTGTGAAAAACGCGCCCACGGCCTTGATCCGACGCTGAGTACCCGGATCGGTGCAACGCTGCGAAAGCACGGCGTGGACATCGTTCACACCCACAATCCAATGCCGCTCATTTATGCAGCAGCAGCGGCGCGGCTGATTGGGGCAGCCGTCATTCATACCAAACATGGGCGCAACCCCGCCAACTTCAGCAACCGCGCGCTGCGCCGGGTGGCGGCGCAATGCGTCCATTTCTTTGTTGCAGTTTCCGACATCACCGCCGAGCAAGCGCTGGCCCAGCATGACTGTCAACCCAGCAAGCTACGCACCATCAACAACGGGATTCGCCTTGAGCGTTATGTCCCCGACGGCAAATTGCGGGCTGAAACCCGCGCCGAGCTAGGCTTGGGCGACGCCTGGGTCGTGGGCACCGTCGGGCGCCTCGATGAATTCAAAAACCAAAGCATGTTGATCCGCGCCATGGCGCCCATGCTGTCGCAGCAATGCCGGTTGGTGATCGTCGGTGATGGCCCGTCGCGGGCCGATATCGAAGCCGCGGTGGCCCGGCTGCCGGAGCCGCGGTTTGTCGTGATCACGGGCCGGCGCATGGACGTGCCGCGCATCATGCCGGCCTTCGATGTGTTTGCCTTGTCATCGACATCCGAAGGCTTGCCGTTGGTGGTGCCCGAAGCCATGTCGGCGGGCTTGCCGATTGTTGCCACCGAAGTGGGCGGCTTGCCGACGGTGGTTGATGAAGATAGCACCGGCAAACTGGTTGCCGTCGACGAAGTGGCCCTGCGCGCTGCGCTAGCCGAGCTGATGGCGGATCGCGCTCGCACTCGGGCCATGGGTGCCACTGCACGCAAAACCGCCCACGCCCGCTTTTCGGCCGAACGCATGAACGCTGAGTATCTTGCGCTGTATCTGCAGGCTCGACGAAGCTGAGTTACCAACGACCGGTTACGAGCTGGAACAGGACGCTATGAATTGCCGCCTTTGGTTTTGTGTAGTTGGCGTAATGGCCTCGTTGAGTGCGTGTCATAACCGGCAAAACCAGGAGCCGGCACCGCGGCGCAGCGCGCCACTGCCAGTGCCCGCCGATGCGCGTGCATCGGTGGCAGTGCGCGCAACCGATGCCGCAGCCCCGGCACCCGATGCCGCACCGCGTGAACTCAATGCAGCGTGGTTCGGTGACGCTCCGCGATTGCCGCCTGAGTTCAAAGACATTGACCTGCAAGGCCTCACGCTTGCGACAATTAAAAAACAGGGTGTAGCGCTGCATGAGTGCGGTCAAGGTTTCGGGCAGTGCAGCGATGCTGCGGGCCCAGGCACCCAGTTGGTGTTTTTTGATGACCCGGCTTCGCACGTGCTCTTTCGCTGGGAACTGCTGACCAAAGTCGACGTGCAGCCGATCCTGCAGGTTGCCTGGGGCAAGCCCGACGCTTGTGGGCGCTGGGTTAACCGCGCCCGCGGGCTCGCCGTTACGGTCGCCGAACCTTGGCCCCTGTTTCGTAATGACTATGCTTCGAGTCTCCGATACCAACCCGCCGCCGCCTGGTTAGTTGTCGCAGGAATTTTGCAACCAGCTAGCAGCGCGGTCGGCCTCGGGGCACCGAGCGGGCGCACACAAAAAATGCACGCGAACCTTGAATGTGCCGACGAGCGCGCCGCCGTTGCCGCAACACTCGGCGCTGCACTGGGTAATCCTGTAGATGAAGCCACCGTTTCGGTGTGGCGCGATGAAGCTCGCGGCCTGGTGGTGAAGCTCACTGACAAAAACATCAAGGTTGAACCGTACAAGTCAGTCGCGACCACACTGCAAGCAGCCAAAGGGACCTGGTCATTTGAAAGCAAACGCTTGCTCGGCGCATCCTGGCCCGAGTTGCTTGCCGCGTATCGAGCCCAAGCCGAAGCGGGCCCGGGGGTGTGGCAACTGCAATTGGTCGAAGAAATCGACGAGGCGCATCACGTAGTCATCGCACGCAACGGCCGTATCAACGTGCCCGGCCAAGCGGAGCTGTTGTTGGGGTTTGCGATTGATCGCCGCGATCGTGTGAAAGGCTATGTTTTTACGTTGCCGTACGGCAACAGCGTTGCCGTGAAGCAACAGCTATTGGCGTTAATCAACAATCGCTACGGCACTGGCACGCCACGGCCAAATGATGTGGAAGTTACCGATCTGAGCGTATCGCCACGGGTTTGGTTGCGCGATCATTTGGGTGCGCAGCAATTTGAAATTGTCGTCGGTGCAATATCGGAACGTGAATATATGGAAAACTCGTCTGGGCAAGACTAGTGAAAATACCGAGCTATCGCCGGCCTGAATTCTCGCTGTACACTGCGCCAATGAACCAACACTGGATGATCGCGCTGGTGCTACTCTGCGCATGTTACGTCCCAGCCAACAATCCGCAGCCGCTCTATGCGCAGCCAGCGCCGCAAGAGGTGCAGCAAGACCCGGCCGTAGTGCAACCGCAAGCGCCGCAACCGCAGCCCGAGTACTACAGCAGCGACGAACAACTCAATGAACAACTCAATGAGCATCTCACCGACGACGATGATATTTATGTGAGCTCACCGCCGGCAACCGGTGGTGGCGGTACTGTCAGTGGGTCTATCGGCGCGTCGGTTTCGATTCGGGTCAACGGTCAGGCCCAGTCGTATTGCTACAACCATAGCTACAACGGTACCCATACCGGCCAAAAATGTTTCAACGACAAAGCCAGCTACTGCACCAGCATGTGCAACGAAACCAATCCGTTGTCAGCACGGGCGTGTAGCAATGAATGCGCCCCACCAGCGCCGCCGATGCCAAGTCCAAACGGCATCTAGTCGCAATGCTGATCACGTAAGAGCACGCAAACAAAATCCACAGTAAGCGTATGGTCTTACGCGGGACTCGGCCGACGGTACTCGGTCGACGGCAACGGAGTCGTACCGACGACGCACAAGAGCCGTGGTCGTCGCGGCAAGTCGACCCGCCAATGCCTGTGCTGCGCGAGCGTCGTGAATTGAATTCCCGAATTCGAATTCCCGACCGGGGTTTGTTTTTATATGTTGTTACGCAACTTCTCGCGCCACCGGCCGATGGCCGCCGCATGCGACCAGCCTACCGCCGCCGCGGCGCCTACTACTTCATCACCCGCCGTTGCACGCAACGGAAGTTCTTGTTGCTTTCCGGTAAGTTGACCGACGCGCTGGTTACGTA
>JAGPDK010000215.1 GCA_018057605.1 Kofleriaceae bacterium
GGGCTGAGCAGCTCACCGAGCGTCAACATGTAAGCGTTGAGCGACGGCAATAACGCATATCCAATTACTGCGACGAGGGAAGCGAGTGCTGCGACCGCGAACCCAACACGGGGCCCGGACCACCGGGCGTCGCTCATCAGAGCATCGGTGCGCCAGGTCACGACGAAAGTTGCGGTCGCAATCAATAGCAATGACCACAACCACGGGACGATGCGATCGTTACGCTGCGATGTGTCGACGGGTACGTTAACAGCGGCGTACGCTGCGTGGCTTGGCAGCGTCGGTAGGGCAGGCGCCGCGTCGCGCGATTGCCGTAAGGCCGCCAGCGCCGCCGCCACGCCGCCGGCCAGCGCACTTACAATAGCCGAGGTCAGCACGGCTTCGTGAAATGTCTGGTTAGCCCAGATGTGACCGCGCCAAACTACGGCGAACGCAGCCGCAGCTCCAAGCACGGCCAGCACGGCCGGGGGCCGTTGCAGCAACCAACCTCGACTACGCGTCACCAATGGTCCGGCGATTTGCACAATGCCGCCCGCAACAAACAGCAGCAGCCAGTAGACGCTGCCCAACGCGATTGCGAGCGTGGCCAACCGCCACGTGCTTGCGAACGGTACCTCGCCACGATAAAGCGCCACACTTAGGACCCATTCGAGCGCCGTGAAAGCCAGCGCGCCGCAGCCGGTGACGACCGCGAGTCGTTTCATTGATTTTTACCGATCCTATTGCGCAGCAACACCCACATCGCTGAAACGCCGTCGGTCCATCTGATTTTTTTGCCTGCGGCGACGGCGCGGGCGCTATAAGAAATCGGTACTTCGACGATCTTGACGTTGCGTCGGCCTAACTTGGCCGTCACTTCCGGGCAGAAGTCGAACCCCTCGCACGTGAGCTTGAGGGTACGCAGAAGTTGAGTTTCGAACAGTTTAAAACAGGTGGCTTCGTCGGTAATTGACACGCCGTACAACACGTTGGCCGTGGTGGTGAGTACCCGATTTGCAATCAGATTGGCCGTGGCCATGCCGGTCGGCCGGGGGTTGGCTAAGAAACGTGAGCCATACACCACGGCCGCGCCGCGTACGACTTCTTGCAGCAAGGCCGGGTAATCGTCGACCTCGTATTCGAGGTCCGCATCTTGAATAAGGCAATAATCGCCTTTGGCGGCCGCGAGGGCAGTGCGAATGGCTGCACCTTTGCCGCGATTAACGGTATGCCGCACAACCGTCACGCGCGCATCGGCCAGGGCCGCGGCTTGGGCGATCTCGTACGTGCGGTCTTTTGAGCCGTCATCGCAGATGATCACTTCTTTGGTAAATCCGAGGGCTTCGGTGTTGACGCAAAGAGCGCGCCGTATCACCTCGCCAAGGGTCGCTTCCTCGTGATAGGCCGGGATTAGAATAGACAGCAGCATGCCCCTGTAGTGGTAGCACGCCATCCTTTGTCATGAACCAAGCCTCGCCTCAAACCGATTCGCCAAATGCACCCGCCGTCGCGCCGGGCCGCCGTGCGTCGGGCGTCGCCACCTGGTTGCGTGCGCATCGCTGGTGGTGCGCGGTCGCCGTCCTGTACCTCTATTGTTTTCCATATTTCCCGAAGATCCATAGTGCCAACGAATTGCCGCGCGCCTACCTGGTCAAAGCGATCGTCGATCACGGCACGTTCGCCATTGATGATGGCGTGCGCCGGTGGGGCGCCACGGCGGACTGTTCGCCGGCCCACGGTCATCAGTACTCCAATAAAGCGCCGGGGTCGTCGCTGTTGGCGGTGCCGGTGTACGCGGTGGTCAAGCTAGTTACGGGTAGCGAGCCGAGCTTGGCAACCACGCTGTGGTTGTGTCGAGTCACCACGGGCATCCTGCCAACGTTGCTACTTCTACTGATGTTGCACGGTTTTTTGCGACGCTTCAGCAACGACCAAACTACGGTGCGGTTAATCGTCGTGGCCTACGCGTTGGGTTCGATGGCGATGACGTACTCCGTGCTGTTTATTTCGCACCAACTCTCGGCGGTCTGCATGGGCGCTGGTTGGGTCTTGCTGTCCGACGGTAGCCGCGCATCGCCGCGAAAGTTTTTCTGGGGCGGCTTGCTGCTGGGCGCAGCTCCGCTGGTGGATTATCAAGCGATCTTCGCCGGCGTCCCGTTAGGCATTTGGTTGATCTGGCGGGTGTGGTCGTGGCCGCGGCGCGAAGCGCTGCGCGCGCTTGCGCTGGCGGTCGTTGCTGCCGCCGTGCCACTCGCCGTGTTGCTGGGTTATCATGCGATCTGTTTTGGTTCGCCGTGGAAAACCGGCTACGACGCATCGGAGGCTTTTGCGCACTTTCATCAGCAAGGCTTTTTGGGTATTACCAAGTTGCGCAGCGAGGCGTTTATTGGATCAACATTTGCGGGCGACAATGGCCTGTTTACCTTGGCGCCATGGCTGCTCCTCACGTTGCCCGGTTTCGTCATGTTGTGGCGGCGTGGGCATCGTGCCGTCACGGTAGTTAGCGTTGCGATTTTGATCATTTACTTGCTTTTCATTTCATCGATTAATTTCTGGCGTGGCGGTTGGTGTTTGGGGCCGCGCTACATCACGGTGATGTTGCCGTTCTTGTTGCCCGCGGCGGTTGTTGCCCTCGATAGCGCGCGCAAATATCCGCTGCTGTTGGCCGCTGCGCTAGCCTCAGTCATTGTCGCAATCACAATCTATGCGTTGTCGAATGCGCTCTTCCCGCATTTTCCCGAACGGTTTGGTAATCCGCTTTACGACGTCACGTTTGCACTCTTTATCGACGGTGCGGCGGCACCGAATGTGGCCAACGTGGTGGGCGTCAGTGGCACGTTAAGCTTGCTGCCATATTTGTTGTTGCTCGTGGTGACGGTGCTAATTGCGTTGCGCGCAGCGGCACGCTCGCGAGCGGTGCTAGCGGGTGCGGTGTTGTTGGCGCTGCTCGTGCTGGTTGCGTATCAGCGGTTTCCTCGCGCCGACGTCGCAAGTCAGCGGGCCTATCGTGACTACGTGCTCGGTGCGATGCCACCGCCACATCCACTGTGGTAGTACATCGTTTACGATGGTTCGAGTAAGGTGGCTGATTGCGATAGGCGTGGTGTCAGGTTGCGGTCGCAGTGATCCGCCTGGCGCGGGTGCCCTTGGCAGCGCAAGTGCAACCGGGCGACCGCCCGCGTCGGCCAGCAGCGGCAGCAGTAGCGGGCCCGCCTCCGTTGCGGAGGTGATTGCGGATCTTGAGCGGAGGTGTGACGGCGGCGATGGTGAGCAGTGCCGCACCTTGGGGTTGCTTTATAGTCAGGGCAAAGGCGTTGCCGTTGATGCCGTTCGATCGACGGGGCTTTTTCAAAAAGCCTGCGCAAGTAAGAATCTTGCGGCGTGCAACCAGTGGGGCTTAGCGCTGGCCGAAGGGGTAGGCGTCGCCAAAGATGGCGTGCAAGCGCAACGCGTGATGCGCACGGCTTGCGATGACGGTTATGCGCTTGCGTGCCGCAATCTGGGCTTGATGTTCCGCGATGGCAAACTCGGCGCGGCGGATGGCAAATTGGCTGCGGAAATGTTGGCTCGCGGCTGTGATCTCAAAGCGCCGTTCGCTTGCACCAATCTTGGTGATTTGTTGTTCAATTCGCTCCACGATCAAGCGCAGGTTAAGCTGGGCATCACGGCGTACCAGACGGGTTGCAATGACGCGGACGCTTCCGCTTGCCGACAATTGGGCTTGGCATATCTGGATGGGCGGGGCCTACGCAAAAGCCATGCTGCGGCCGCGGTGTGGCTGCGCAAGGCGTGCGAGGGTAGCGATGCCCAGGGCTGCCAAGCATTGGCGCTGGTTGAGCCGGCCAAGGCCCCTGAGCACAATGCCAAAGCGTGCAAACTGGGTGCGCAGGCCGCATGCGACGCGCCGAAGTAGGGCCTCGTGCACTGAGTCTTTGCGCAGTGCCAGTGGAGTCATCTGTTCAGTGCGTGATGCGATGTCGCATATGTAAGTATCTGCATCTCCGACACTCCCGTACTCGCTAACATTACATTCACAGTTTATCCACAGCCGCTTCGCCGCGGTGCTTTGTCTCATAGGTATCAGCTAGTTAGAGATTTGCAGTCTGTGGCTAAACTCTGTTGACAGGATTTCTGGCGCGCTGCGTCGGGGTCGCGCAACCGGCGCGGTGTCCGCCATGCGGACATCCGGGTCCGTCGATCGGACGGCATGGTCCGTGGCTCGGACGGGGTAGTCCGCGGCCCGGACGGCCTGGTCCGGTTCCCGGTCGCCGATCGGTGATATGGGCCACGTTTGCAGCGCTGTTGTGATCGGTTCAATACCGTCGTGGGCGTCATGGCCAGTGTGCGAACAGATCTTTAGCGGTTGGATTGGTGATGCTGGTTAGCGGCGCAGCAACGCTCGATACAGCGTGACATAGTCGGTGGCGGGCTGACGCCACGATGAATCGCGCCGCATGCCGCGTTGCATGAGTGCCGTCCATGATTTTTTGTCCGAAAATCGGACACGTGCGGCGGTAATCGCATCCAGCAATTGGCTGCTGCTCGCCACGGTCATCACATAGCCGGTGCCACGAGTGCCGTCAGCGCTCACCGGCATCACCGTGTCGCGCAAGCCACCCACCGCGTGCACGATCGGCACCGTGCCGTAGCGCATGGCGTAGAGCTGGCCGAGTCCGCAAGGTTCGAAACGTGATGGCATCATGAACATGTCGCAACCAGCGTACACATCGCGTGCGGCCTGTGGCGAAAACCCGATCGTCACCGCGACGTGGTGCGAAAATACATCACGCAAATATCGAAATCTTCGCTCGATGGCCAGTTCGCCAGCGCCGACCACCACCAGCCGTGCCCCAAGACTGGCGAGTTGCGGCACGATGTCCGCGACAATATCAAAGCCTTTTTGTTCGGTCATGCGTGCGACAATGCCAAGCACCAACTCCTCGGGTTGCACCGCGGTCGCAAACGGTTCGATGCAGCGTTGCCGGCAAAGCGCTTTGCCGCTCAGGTCTTGGCTTGAAAACGCAGCCGCGATGCCGGCACCAGTGCTTGGATCCCAAGCTTGTTCATCGATACCATTGACGATACCGACGATGCGCGGCGCATCAAAACGTAAAAATTCATCGAGGCCCTCGCCGAACTGCGGCGTTAAGATTTCGTCGGCGTAGCTTGGTGACACGGTGGTGACGGCGTCCGCAAAAGCGATGCCGGCTTTGAGCATGCTGGCATGGCCCCAGAATTCGCATTGCCGGAAGTTGAAGGCGCTCGCAGGCAACCCCAATTCGTCATACTGCGCACGGGTGCATAACCCGCGAAACGCCAAATTGTGAATCGTCAGGACCGTCGTCCGAATGCTATCGCCG
Organism: Kofleriaceae bacterium; assembly: GCA_018057605.1. Classification (GTDB taxonomy): domain Bacteria; phylum Myxococcota_A; class Polyangia; order Haliangiales; family Haliangiaceae; genus JABFXX01. Next base: position 5,340 of record JAGPDK010000215.1, read on the forward strand.
GCATGCAGCTTGGCCATCATCAAGGCAAAGCCAGCCTGCCAATCATGGCCGTGCAATACATCGATTGCGCCACCGAGCACGACAGGGAGTCGCAATGCGGCCACTCCGAGCGCAGCAAACCGAATGTGATTGTCGTTGTAGGCTGTCACATGCGTCGGGCCGTAGAATCCAGCGCGGTCGAACAGTTCATCGCATGCAAGCCAATAGTTGGCCACGCCCCGGGGCCCATCACTGCGCAACAATTGGCAGGGGAGGATGGTGTGGGGTAAGGCAAATGAAAATGTGTCAACAGGCGTTAACGCAACGGCGGCGTCGGCGAGCGCGCGCGCGGTTTCTCGATACAACGGCGACAACGTTGCAACGTGACCCGCGCCGGTTGCCACCTGGGCGGCGGGTAGGGCGGCCGTTACATCCGCGAGGCCACCGGTTTGTGACCAAGGAGCGAGTTCGCTAACCACATGCAAAACGCGAAACGACATACCACATGGTGGCACAAATCATGGGCGCGTGCGCTGGCGAGGGCCGCAATGCAAATTCGCACGTCGACAACATGTCATTCTGGATCGGATTCGACCAATGCGTCTTGGCTATAGCGTTTAAAGCGTGGGCCGGCCGAGTCGTAACTGTGGCGCGATTGGCTTGCGACGGCGAACATGCCCGGGCGCATTTGGGCGGTGAGTTCCGCTTCGTTGCGCAGCAATTCCGCAACATCGTTAGCTAGCACCAACGGACCACGTGCCGGCACCAAGGTGCCTTTGGGCAGCACGACGATGCCCGACTCAGTCACAAACGGAAAACGTTCACGATCGGCGGTTGGATCTTCGCCAATGATGCAACCCGGTTCAATTTTACAATTCTTGTCGAGCAAGACTTTGTGCATGCGCACACCGGCACCAATGTCGCAGCCTGATAAAATTACAGAGTCGGAGATTTGTGCACCTGCATGGGCAAAACAGTCATACCCCATCATCACGTTGCGCAATTGCGCCGATGCGATGATGGAACCTTCGCAGATGAGTGAATCGTCGACTTCGGCCGGGCCAAAACCTTCGCCAGCGCGGACAAATCGCGCGGGTGGATAATCGCGTTGCGCACTGCGAATCCGCCAACGCCGATTGTACAGATCAAGTTCCGGCACACGGGCTCGCAACTCCATGTTGGCTTGAAAATAGCTATCGATCGTGCCGACATCGCGCCAGTACGGCAACGGCGTCACCGGGTCGCCGGGGATGCGATTGCGACCAAAGTCGTAGGCCAGTACCTTGGCGCCGTCAGCCATGAGCTTGGGAATCACATCACGTCCGAAATCGTGCCGCGATGTTGCCAGCGCAGCATCTTCGCTCAAGGCGCGTTCAAGTGTGCTGGCCTTGAAAATGTAGTTGCCCATGGACACCAGCGTGGTGTCAGGTCGCCCTGGCATGCCGGGCGGGTGCGTTGGTTTCTCGACGAAGCCGATGATTCGATGCTGGTCATCGACCTCGATACAGCCGAATTGATGGGCCTCGCTGCGCGGCACCGGCAGTGCCGCCACGGTGAGATCGGCGTCGAGCGATCGATGGAAATCATCCATTTGGTCGATCGCGAATTTGTAGATGTGATCGCCACCAAAGACCGCAACTTGTTCAGCGCGCGCGTCGCGGACCAGATTTAGATTTTGATAAACGGCATCTGCGGTCCCGCGATACCAGAATTCACCCAGTCGCATCTGAGCTGGTACGACTTCGATGTACTCGCCAAATCCGGACATTCGCCAGTTGCGCGACAAGTGCTTAATGAGGCTCGACGACATGTACTGGGTCAGCACATAAATTCGCCGGTAGCCAGAATTGACCACGTTCGATAATACAAAGTCGATAATGCGGAATTGACCAGCAAACGGCACCGCCGGTTTTGACCTGTGCAGCGTCAGCGGCCCTAGGCGCGAGCCTTTGCCACCCGCCATAATCATGACCAGCGTGTCGTTCATGCTGGCCCCGGCGCGGGCAGGGTGGGTGCCAAAAAAATCGCTTGGCGGTAGTAGCGCAACTCATCGATCGACTCGCGTACATCGTCGAGTGCGCGATGGCTTTCGCGTTTGTTCGGTTGTTTGGCGATCGCCGCAGGGTGCCAGCGCCGCGCAAGTTCTTTAATTGTGGAGACGTCAACCATGCGATAGTGCAAGCGGGCGTCGAGCTTGGGCATGTAACGGCGAATAAATCGGCGGTCTTGGTGAATCGAGTTGCCCGCCAAAACCGGCCGATCATTGCCTGCGATGTGCGCATTGATGAACGCCAGGGTTGCCGCTTCCGCGGTAGCGTCGTCAATGGTTGAGGTCCGCACGCGTTCGGTTAAGCCCGAACCGCCGTGGTGCTTTTTGTTCCACGAATCCATCGCAGCGAGCACGGCATCATCTTGGCGAATGATGAATTCGGGGCCGATGGCAATTTCGTTGAGCTGGCCATCGGTCAGAATCGTGGCGACTTCGATGATGCGTTCCTTGTCGGGTTCGAGGCCGGTCATTTCCATATCAAGCCACAGCAATACGTCGGAGGCAGCGTGCATGCGTGCATGGTACGCCGCCTCGCTGGTAGCTGCAACGGTCGGTTGCGTGACGTGATGGTAACGATCTAGTGATGCAACGTGGTCGACGGAGTTCGATGGCAATGGCCGTGGCAATGGCCGTTTAAAGTAGACGGACCGATGATCTGGTGATGCTTTGGGATCCTGGTGGTGGCATGATGCCAGCGTCGAGGCACCTACCCCCTGCGATGGCAGTGTGACCGTTCACTCATGACGTTCGCGCCACCCGAACATGGCGTGATGCGCTCGTCGCGGAGGCTCGGAATGAACCACTTGGGGTGCTTCGAACCGGGCACTCTCGACATTCACTCACAGTCACCTGCCATCTTGTGGGTGGCCGGTGCCCGCCGCTTCCGCGCCTTGCCCTCATCATCTGCAGAACGCAATCACTCCCATTGGTCCGCAAGTCCGCAAGTCCGCAAGTCCGCAAACCGGACGTTGGCAACGGGCAACGGGCTACGGGTTGTTGGCCGTAGACGGTTGCTCCGCCGGCACTTTGGATGGCGCGGGCTTAGTTGGTGTCGAGTTCGGCGTACCCAGCTCATCGCGCAGCTTGCGTTCGAGTCGTTCCATCATCGCGATTTCGATGTAGCTCGGTTGGTCGGCAATTTGAATGACAAAACGCACCATGTTGCGACCGTCTTTTTCTACCGCCAGCACTTCGATGGAACCGCGAAAACTGCGTTTCCCGTCGATGAGTTCAAACAGAATATACCCAGCGTCAGCGTCCTTCTCAATAATTTTGACGGCTTCGTTGACCCGCAGGAAGCGTACTGCGGTGCCAAATACCGTTGCCGCCGAATACCCGAAAGTCCGCTCGGAGCGGGCCCACGCTACAGTTGGCGCTGTGAAGTGCAGCGCGGAGGCAATCGCGAACGCGGCCGACCATTTGAACATATAGCCATCGTCGCGGATGCGGCCCGGCATGGCCAGTTTTTGGTTACTTGCTACAAGATATCGGCAATTCATCCGGTCGGACGTCGCCTGGCCGCTTGGTCCCGGCCCGCGTGCTAGATTCGAAACGTCGCCGAAGCTTCGAAGCCAAATGTGCGACCCGGCAACGCTAGATCGTCAAAACCAACGGATGCGCCGAGGTCGATGAAGCGTTTTGGTGAAAATGATAGCCCTGCGCGCAGCAGGTAG